>JAIKYN010000180.1 GCA_024683155.1 Lachnospiraceae bacterium
CCCTTAGCTCTTCTTGCAGCTAATACCTTTCTGCCGCCTGCAGAACTCATTCTAGCACGAAAGCCATGAACCTTACTTCTCTGTCTGGTCTTAGGCTGATAGGTCATTTTCATTGTCAGATACACCTCCTTCTGATCGTCAGTACTGCGAAAAATATCATTACGATTATATAGGAAAGGCTTCTTTTTCGTCAAGCAAATCCGGGATATTTTTTAAATAAAAAAATGCTGTATTTTCCTGAGAAAAATCGTTATTTTTTTTTACCACTAGATTTAGTTGTTTTAATTTTTTTAAAAATACCAAATCTAGTAAATCCACATTATCCACACTTTACACAAATTAAAAAAGTATAAATTTCTTTTTTCCACAAAATGTGGATAACTTGTGGATAAAGGGATAAATAAACCTGTAACTGCCCTATTTTTCATGTGGATAAATCAAAAAGCACCTTCTTTTTTCCACATTTTTTAATATTTTATGAAGGTGAAAAAACTTTTTTTACCCAAAGGCATGTGGATAACTCGGGAAGGGATTTAACCTTTGAAATAATAGACCGATTATTATAAGATAAAATGTGTCTACGCTTAGAAAACATTGAAGTTTGAGGTTATTCATGTCTGAAGATTATTCCAAGATCATTAAAGAACAATGGAACGATATTAAAACTACTTTTCGCAGAGAAAGTGAAATTTCCGATATTTCCTATAAAACCTGGGTGGATCCGCTGCAGTTTTACCGCTTTCAAAATAATACGGTGGATATTCTCGTCCCGGGAAGTGAAGCATTCCAGCTTCAGTATATTTCAAATAAATTCAAGAACTTCTTTCAGGTGATCATCTCCGAACGGCTCAATACCACCGTTGAGATCAATTTTATCCTGGAAGGAAATCTGAAAAGCGAAGTAAATGAAAATGAACCGGAATCATCCAAGCCGGTTTATAACATTGCGGCCTTAAATGCCAATCTGAATCCAAAGTATAAATTCGATTCTTTTGTAGTAGGCAGCAACAATAAATTTGCTCATTCCGCCTCTCTGGCTGTTGCAGAAACCCCCGGAGGTGCATATAATCCTCTTTATTTATATGGAGGACCCGGTTTGGGTAAAACTCACCTGATGCACTCCGTCGGTCACTTTATCCTGGAACAGGATCCCAATAAGAAAGTTTTATATGTAACCAGTGAGGAATTTACCAACGAGGTTATTGAATCTATCCGTAGCGGTAATCAGTCTGCCATGAGTAAATTCCGTGACAAATATCGAACCGTGGATGTACTAATGGTCGATGACGTACAGTTTATAATAGGAAAAGAAAGTACACAGGAAGAGTTCTTCCATACCTTTAATGCCTTATATGGTGCGGGAAAACAGATTATTTTATCTTCCGATAAACCTCCCAAGGAAATGGAAACATTGGAAGAGAGATTCCGCTCCCGATTCGAGATGGGTCTTATTGCCGATATCCAGGCTCCGGATTATGAAACCCGTATGGCCATCCTTCGTAAATATACGGAGAATTATGACAAGCCCATTGATAATGATATCATCCAGTACATTGCAACCAATATCAAGTCCAATATCCGTGAACTGGAAGGTGCATTTAACCAGGTCATTGCCATGGCTCGTTTAAATAAGGAAGATCTTACCTTATCTCTGGCACAGGATGCACTGAAGAATATCATTAATCCACAGAAGTCCCAGCAGATCACACCGGAGTTGATCGTTAACACGGTAGCGGAACATTTCAGTATATCTCCCGATGATATTGCTTCCAAGAAACGTACGGCTGAATGTGTAGAAGCCCGTCAGGTGGTTATGTACCTGTGCAGAAATATGACGGATGCCTCTTTACTTAATATTGCTAAGCTAACCGGTAAAAAAGATCACACCACGGTTATGTACGGCGTGAATAAAATTGAAGAGGAAATGGTGGAAAATGAGGAATTAAAGAAGAAAGTACAGATCATAAAAAATATTTTAAGTCCGGTTTGAAATGTTTAAATTGGATACAATGTTTAAAACTTTTGGATTATGAACCTGTTTTTCTCCATTATCCACACCCATATGTCTATGAATTTTTGTTGAAAAATAGTATAATAATTAAGGTTATCCACATATCGACAACCCTTAATAAGAAAGATTATTATCATTTAAATTATTTATATCTTTTTGCGAAATCCGCAGAAAGCAGTCTTAGAAAAAAATCCGGGAGGAGTTATCCACAGCATGAAGTTAATTTGTTCAAAGACGAATCTTCTTAATGGTGTACAGATTGTTTCCAAAGCTGTACCCAATAAAACAACCATGTCGATTCTGGAATGTATCCTGATCGATGCTTCCAAAGGAGAGATCAAGCTTACTGCCAATGATATGGAACTTGGAATTGAGACCATTGTCAGCGGTGAGATCATTGAAAAAGGTATCATTGCCTTAGATGCAAAGATCTTCCAGGAGATCATAAGACACCTTCCCGATAATGATGTAACCATTACCACAGATGATACCAATAAGACGACCATTACCTGTGAGAAAGCAACTTATAACATCATTGGTAAAAGCGGAGAAGATTTCTCTTATCTGCCCGCCATCGAAAAAAGTCTTTCTCTGATCCTTTCCCAGTTCAGCTTAAAGCAGGTGATCGGACAGACACTTTTCTCTGTAGCAGATAATGAAAACAACAAGATCATGATGGGTGAATTATTTCACCTGAAAGATGATGTTCTTAGGGTGGTTGCTCTGGACGGGCATCGGGTTTCCATCCGTAAGATCCATCTGAAGGATCATTTTGATGAGCAGAAATATGTGATTCCCGGTAAGACCTTAGGAGAAATAGCAAAGATCCTGCCCGGAGATACCGATAAGGATGTAAGTATTTTCTTTACGGATAAGCATGTCCTCTTTGAGTTTGACAATACCACAGTGGTATCCAGACTTCTGGAGGGAGAATATTTTAATATCGATCAGATGATCACCGAGGATTATGAAACAAAGATCGATATTTCCAAGAAGGATTTTTACAACTGTATTGAGCGTGCAACCCTTCTTACCAAAGAAGGAGATAAAAAGCCGGTGATTATCCACTTTGCCGATGACTATATGGAATTAAAGATCAATGCTGCCATCGGTAGCATGGATGAAACCATTGACATCACCAAGGAAGGTAAAGATGTACTCATTGGATTTAATGCAAAGTTCCTGCTGGATGCTCTGCGTGTGATCGATGAGGATACCATCAGCATGTATCTGGTAAATCCTAAGGCTCCCTGCTTCATTCGTGATCAGGAAAGCAATTATATTTACATGGTATTGCCCGTTAATTTCACAACGGTGCAGTAAGGGATCACTATGGAAGTTGTAACCATCAAAGATGAATTCATTAAGCTGGGCCAGGCATTAAAGCTTGCCGGTGCAGTGGATTCCGGGCTGGACGCTAAGATCGAGATCCAGAACGGAAAGGTAAAAGTCAACGGAGAGACAGATCTTCGTCGCGGAAGAAAACTGGTAGACGGCGATGTTGTAACCTATGGCAGTATCCAGTTTCAAATAAAAAACAGGTCGTAACGAATGGAAATTTTATCTCTGGAACTGAGCAATTTTCGGAATTACGAAAATGTAAGGCTGGAATTTGATAAGGGAACCAATATACTTTACGGAGATAATGCACAAGGCAAAACCAATATTCTCGAAGCAATTTACTTAGCATCTACTACGAAATCACACAAAGGCAGCAAGGATCAGGATGTGATCCGCTTTGGCCAGGATGAAGCACATATTCGGTTGGAGTTGGAAAAAGAAGAATTAGCCCGCCGAATCGACATGCATCTGAAGAAAGGCCGGGCAAAGGGCATTGCCATTGATGCACATAAGATCAAAAAAGCATCAGAATTGCTGGGTCTTTTGAATGTTGTTTTCTTTTCTCCAGAAGATTTGAATATTATCAAGAATGGTCCTTCTGAACGCAGAAGGTTCATTGACATGGAATTATGTCAGCTTGATTCTTTTTATTTGTATAATCTCAATCATTACAACAAGATCGTGGAACAGCGTAACAAACTGTTAAAAGACATCTATGAGCATCCGGATCTGAAAGAAACTTTATCCATCTGGGATTCTCAGATAGTTTCTTACGGCAATAAAGTGATTGAGAGAAGAGCTGCATTTGTGCAGCAATTAAATGATATCATCCGTGATATCCATAAAAAGCTGTCCGGCGAAAAGGAAGAGATCCTGATCACATATGAACCGAATGTAACAGCAGAACAGTTTGAAGGAAAAATGCGAAGCAATCTGGAGCGGGATATTTATTTAAAGCAAACCACTTCCGGTCCTCACAGAGATGATATTTCCTTTATCGTTAACGGGATAGATATCCGTAAATTCGGATCTCAGGGACAGCAGAGAACAGCAGCTTTATCTCTGAAATTATCCGAGATCGAGCTGGTAAAGAAGATTACCAAGGATACACCGGTATTACTCTTAGATGACGTATTATCGGAACTGGACAGTAACCGGCAGAATGCACTGCTGGAAAGTATCGGTGATATTCAGACCCTTATCACTTGTACCGGTCTGGATGATTTTGTAAATAAACAGTTTTCCATCAATAAGGTGATCCGTGTAGTGCAGGGAACCATTGCAAACGCGGAACAGACCCAGTAAAGATACAGTAATTAAGCAAAGAACGGAGAAAGCATGGCAGCAGAATACGGTGCAGATCAAATTCAGGTTTTGGAAGGACTGGAGGCAGTAAGAAAGCGTCCCGGTATGTACATCGGAAGTACTTCCGAGAGAGGCCTTCATCATCTGGTATATGAGATTGTAGATAATTCCGTGGATGAAGCATTGGGAGGATATTGTTCTGAGATCAATGTGACGATTCATCCCGATAATTCCATAACGGTTGTGGATAACGGACGTGGTATTCCTGTAGGGATCAACCATAAAACCGGACGTCCTGCCATGGAAGTAGTATTTACCGTGTTACATGCAGGCGGAAAGTTCGGTGGTGGAGGATACAAGGTTTCCGGTGGTCTTCACGGTGTAGGAGCTTCCGTTGTAAATGCACTGTCCGACTGGCTGGAAGTTCGTGTATTCCATGAAGGCAAGATCTATATGCAGCGCTATGAAGTAGGAAAGCCCTGCTTTGATGAAAAGATCATCGGTGACTGTGATCCGGAGAAGACCGGTACACAGGTAACCTTCATGGCGGATGCAGATATTTTTGAGACAACGGTATTTGATTACGATACCTTAAAGCATCGTTTAAGAGAAATGGCATTCCTTACCAAGGGTCTTAAGATCACTTTGGAAGACGAGAGAGAAGGTATCCAGCAGAAGAAGGAATTCCATTACGAAGGTGGTATCAAGGAATTCGTTGCATATCTTAACAAGAACAAGCAACCTTTATATGACAGCATCCTGTATTTTGAGGGAAATCGAAATGAGGTGCAGGTTGAGGTTGCCCTTCAGCATAACGATACCTTTAATGAAAACGTATACAGTTTCGTAAATAACATCGTAACGCCGGAAGGCGGAACCCATCTGGTAGGCTTTCGAAATGCCATTACCAAGACCTTTAACGATTATGCAAGAACCAATAAGCTGCTTAAGGACAATGATCAGAACCTGACCGGTGAAGATATCCGTGAAGGTTTGACTGCTATTATCAGTATCAAGATCGCTGATCCGGAGTTTGAAGGACAGACCAAGCAAAAGCTTGGTAATTCCGAAGCGCGTGGAGCAGTGGAAGGAATCGTCAGTGAACAGCTTACGTATTTCCTGGAGCAGAATCCTGCAGTTGCCAAAACCATCTGTGAAAAATCCATTTTGGCACAGCGTGCAAGAGAAGCAGCTCGTAAGGCAAGAGATCTTACCAGAAGAAAGACCGCACTGGATGGTGGAGCACTTCCCGGAAAGCTGGCAGACTGCTCCGATAAGGATCCTAAGAATTGTGAGATCTATATCGTAGAGGGTGATTCCGCGGGCGGTTCCGCAAAGGAAGCAAGAAGTCGTGCAACTCAGGCCATCCTTCCTCTTCGTGGAAAGATCCTGAATGTAGAAAAAGCAAGAGAAGACCGGATTTACGAAAATGCCGAGATCAAAGCCATGATCACTGCATTCGGAACCGGAATCCATCAGGATTTCGATATTTCCAAGCTTCGTTACGACAAGATCATTATCATGACCGATGCGGATGTGGATGGTGCGCACATTGCCACCCTGATGCTTACCTTTATTTATCGATTTATGCCGGAACTCATTAAACAGGGCCACGTTTATCTGGCAAAGCCCCCTTTGTACAAGCTGGAGAAGAACCGGAACATCTGGTATGCCTACAGTGATGAGGAACTGGATGCAATTCTGAATGAAGTTGGAAGAGATCAGAATAACAAGATCCAGCGTTACAAAGGTCTTGGTGAGATGGATGCAGAACAGCTGTGGGAAACCACAATGGATCCGGAAAAGAGAATTCTGCTGCGGGTTCATATGAACGAAGAGCAGGAAGATGAGATCGATGTAACCTTTGATACACTGATGGGTGATCGTGTAGAACCCAGAAGACAGTTTATCGAAGAAAACGCAAAGTTTGTAAAGAACCTGGATATCTGATAATAACGGTATTACGGATACTTTGGTATTTGAAAAATATCGTGACTTAGGAAAAAACAGGCGAACAAGGAAAACGAATAAATGAGTATGGATGATCAGATTTTTGACCGAATTGAAGAGGTAGATTTAAAGAAAAAGATGGAGGAGAACTACATTGATTATGCCATGAGCGTAATCGCTGCAAGAGCTCTTCCGGACGTTCGCGACGGACTAAAGCCGGTACAGCGAAGAGTCCTCTTTTCCATGATCGAATTAAATAACGGTCCGGATAAGCCGCATCGTAAGAGCGCCCGTATCGTCGGCGATACCATGGGTAAGTACCATCCCCACGGTGATAGCTCTATTTACGGTGCTTTGGTAAATATGGCGCAGCCCTGGTCCACCCGTTATCCTCTGGTAGACGGACACGGCAACTTCGGTTCTGTGGATGGTGACGGTGCAGCGGCCATGCGATATACGGAAGCAAGGCTTTCCAAGATTTCCATGGAATTGCTGGCGGATATCAATAAAGATACCGTAGACTTTATCCCCAACTTTGATGAGACGGAAAAAGAACCTACCGTAATGCCCTCCCGTTATCCCAATCTTCTGGTAAACGGAACCAGCGGTATCGCTGTAGGTATGGCAACCAATATTCCTCCTCATAACTTAAGAGAAGTAGTGGCTGCGGTCAATAAGATCATTGATAATCGGGTGGAAGAAGACAGAGAGACTTCCATCGAAGAGATCCTCCCCATTGTGAAAGCACCGGATTTTCCTACCGGTGGTATCATCCTGGGAACCAGAGGAGCAGAAGAAGCGTATCGTACCGGACGTGGCAAAGTCAGAGTACGTGCCGTAACGGATATTGAGACGGAAGCAAACGGTAAAACCAGGATCGTTGTAACCGAGCTTCCTTACATGGTAAACAAAGCAAATCTGATCACCAAGATCGCAGATCTGGTGAAGATGAAGAAGATTGACGGTATTACCGGTCTTCGTGATGAGACCAGCCGTGAAGGAATGCGTATCGTCATCGAACTTCGAAGAGATGTGAATCCCAATATCCTTTTAAATCAGCTGTTTAAGCATACACAGCTGCAGGATTCCTTCGGTGTGATCATGCTGGCGCTGGTGAACAATGAGCCGAAGGTCATGAGCCTTCTGGAAATGCTGACTCACTACCTGAAGCACCAGGAAGAAGTCGTTACCAGAAGAACCAAGTACGATTTAAATAAAGCACTGGAAAGAGATCATATCTTACAGGGCTTGTTGATCGCTTTGGATCACATTGACGAAGTTATTAAGATCATTCGTTCCAGTGCCAATGTACAGGAAGCAAAAGATGCTTTGATGGCACGCTTTGATCTGACAGAAGCACAGAGTACGGCCATCGTCGATATGCGTCTGAGAGCTCTTACCAGTTTGGAACGTGAAAAACTGGAAGCAGAGCATGCAGAACTGACCAAGAAGATCGAGTACTGGAGATCCATTTTGGCGGACGAGAAGTTATTACTGGGTGTGATCAAAGATGAGATCAGCGAAGTAGCAGATAAGTACGGAGATGATCGTCGCAGCCAGATCGGTATTGATGTATATGATATCAACGCAGAGGATATGATCCCTCGTGAAAATACGGTCATTGCCATGACCAAGCTTGGTTATATCAAGCGTATGACTGTGGATAACTTCAAGGCACAGAACCGCGGCGGTAAGGGAATTAAGGGTATTTCCACCATTGCAGATGATTATGTGGAAGACCTTCTGATGATGCTGACGCATGATTATGTCATGTTCTTTACGTCCAAGGGTCGTGTTTATCGCCTGAAAGCATACGAGATCCCGGAAGCAAGCCGTACCGCAAGAGGTACCGCCATCGTAAATCTCTTACAGCTGGATGCGGACGAGAAGGTTTCCGCCATGATCCCGGTTATGGAATATAACGAAAACAAGAATCTGTTCATGGTAACCAAGAAGGGTATTGTTAAGAAGACTTCCGTAACAGAGTTTAAGAACGTTCGTAAGAGCGGTCTGATCGCCATCAGCTTACGGGATGACGATGAACTCATTGAAGTAAAGGCAACGGATGAGAACTCCGAGATCTTCCTGGTAACCAAGTACGGCATGTGTATCCGCTTTAAGGAAACCGATGTAAGAAATACCGGCCGAAGCAGTATCGGTGTCATTGGTATGACTCTGCAGCCGGAAGATGAAGTGATCGGAGCACAGATCAATACGCAGGGCGATTCCTTACTGATCGTTTCCGAAAATGGTATGGGTAAGCGAAGCAACCTGGGAGACTTCCACTTACAGCGTCGTGGCGGTAAGGGTCTTAAGTGCTACAAGATCACGGAAAAGACCGGTGATGTAGTAGGTGTTAAGGCAGTAACCGATGAGCACGAGATCATGTTGATCACCAATGGTGGTATTGTGATCCAGATCCGAATGGATGAAGTTCATGTCATCGGACGAATCACTTCCGGTGTGAAACTGATGAACCTGGAAAAGGGAGTAAAGATCGCCGGAATCGCTAAGGTTCGAGAGAAGGTATCCGATGGCGAGCATGAGATCGATGATATTGATGAAGCTATTGCAAACCGTCCGGAGACAGCAGACATTGATTACGATGATGACGATGAGGATGACAAGGAACTGAATCTTCCGAAAGAAGAAGAGGATGAATGATCATCGGATCAAAAATAATTATTACAAAAATCCGCAAATATAAAGGAAAAACCAACGGTAAGACCGGGAGATATCTTCTCCCGGTCTTCTTGTTTCCTTGAATTATCGCGGAAAAATGATACAATGGGAAACTGTAATCAAAAGTAGCTTAGGGAAAGAAGGGATTTAAGAATGGAAACCTATGAAATATTCCGGGATCTGGCCATTATCATCATTTCAGCCAAATTCATGGGATTAGTTGCACGTAAATGTAAAGCACCGCAGGTTGTAGGAGCAATCCTGGCCGGTCTGATCATCGGACCCAGCGTACTGGGATGGGTACAGTTAACGGATTTCCTGTCAGAGATGGCTGAGATCGGTGTCGTACTGTTAATGTTCTCTGCCGGATTGGAAACGGATATCCGTGATCTCAAAAAGACAGGTCCTATCGCGACGCTGATCGCCTGTGCCGGAGTATTTGTACCTTTGGTATTAGGTGCGATCTATTACATGCTTTATTACGGTATGGCGCCCTGGGGCAGTGAAGAATTTTATCGTGCCGTGTTCGTAGGAACCATCATGACGGCCACCAGTGTAAGTATTACGGTGCAAACCTTAAAAGAGCTGGGCAAGATCAGTTCACACGTGGGAACGACCATTGTAAGTGCAGCCATTATTGATGATGTCATCGGTATCATTGTTCTTACCGTTGTCATCGGCTTTAAGGATGCCAGTCAGAGCCCTTTGAAGGTACTGATCTCTACGGTTCTGTTCTTCGTATTTGCAACTATTGTTGGTTATATTACCTATCATATCTTTAAGAAAGTAGACATGAAGTATCCGCACACCCGTCGTATTCCCATTGCGGGACTGGCGCTGTGTCTTGCCATGGCATATATTGCCGAGCATTTCTTCGGTATTGCGGATATCACCGGTGCCTATGTAGCCGGGATCATCCTGTGTTCCGTGGAAGATTCGGATTATATTGCACGTAAGATGGATATCAACTCCTATATGTTATTCGGACCGGTATTTTTTGCTTCCATCGGTTTAAAGACCAGTCTGGACGATGTAGCTCCCGGGCTTATGTTATTCTCCCTGGGCTTCGTTTTAGTGGCACTAATTTCCAAGATCATCGGTTGCGGACTGATGGCTAAGATCACCGGATTCTCATGGCCCGATTCCTTAAAGGTCGGTGTGGGAATGATGACCAGAGGAGAGGTTGCCCTGATCGTTTCCCAGAAGGGATTATCGGTAGGTCTGCTTAATTCCGTATACTTTACATCGGTGATCCTGCTGATCATTGTTTCGTCCATTGCAACACCGATCATTTTGAAGTTATTGTTCTCCAAACACCCGGTAAAAGATTAGGGGAGAGAGAGAAATTCTGTTATACTGAAAGAGACAGAGAAAAGCTCTGATCTTATGAGACGGGAAGTAAACACATGAAATTCAGTGAAATGCCTTATGAGCATATTGATTTTGATGCAGCCATTGAGCGTATAAAAGAGTTGGCCGGGGAACTGAAGAAAGCTTCTTCCGCGGAAGAACAGTTCGAAGTACATAAGAAATTTTATAAGCTCCATGGACATATAAAGACCATGCAGGTGCTGGCGGAGATCCGTCACAGCATCGATACCACGGATCCTTTCTATAAGAAAGAACAGGATTATCTGGATCAGGAAATGCCCCGGTATAAAAATGCCATTATGATCTATGACAAGGAATTGTTTGAATCTCCTTACCGTGAAGGACTGGAGAAGATCATCGGACCGGTAGCTTTTAAGAACATTGAATGTGAGCTGAAAAGCACCGATGAACGGCTGATTCCTTTGATGCAGGAAGAAAACCGTCTGGTAACCGAGTACGAAGCACTTTTATCCTCTGCAAAGATTCCGTGGAACGGAGAAATCCTGAACCTTTCGCTTATGCGTCCTTATAAGATCAGTCCGGATCGAAATGTTCGTAAAAAAGCCAATGAAGCTTACTGGGCGTTTTTCAAGGAAAATGCGGAGAAACTGGATGATCTGTATGATCAGCTGGTGAAAAACCGTGACAAGCAGGCGAAGATGCTGGGATATGATAATTATATTCCCCTGGGCTATTACCGAATGATGCGTAATGATTACGGAAGAGAACAGGTAGAAGCCTTCCGTCGTCAGGTAAAGAAATGTTACGTTCCCTTCGCGGAATCCCTTCATGAAAAGAGGAGACAGCGACTGGGACTGGATCATTTATATTATTATGATGAGCAGCTCTATTTTAAAGAAGGAAATCCGGCACCTGACGGAACACCCGACGAGATCCTGCAGGGTGGTCTTAAAATGTATCAGGAGCTTTCTCCGGAAACCAAAGAATTCATGGAATTCATGATGGAGAATGAACTGTTTGATGTGCTTGGAAAGAAAAACAAGCGCTCCGGCGGGTTTATGGAATATCTTCCGGAATTCCATTCTTCCTTTGTATTTGCCAATTTTAACGGGACCAGCGGAGATATTGATGTGATCACCCATGAGTGCGGACATGCATTCCAGGGCCACATTTCCGGCAAGGATCCCATTATGGAGCATAGCGATATCACCATGGAGACTGCAGAGATCCACTCCATGTCCATGGAATTTTTCACCGAGCCCTGGATGGACAGTTTCTTTGGAGAGCGTGCCGATCAGTATCGTCAGATGCATCTGGAAGATTCCATTATCTTTATTCCTTACGGATGCATGGTGGATGAATTCCAGCATATTGTATATGAACATCCGGAATATACTCCGGCGCAGAGAAAAGCAGCATGGAGAGAACTGGAAAAACAATATAAACCGCATCTGGATTACGAAGGAGATCCTTTCCTGGAAGCGGGCGGATACTGGCAGTTCCAGCACCATATTTATTCCTTGCCTTTCTATTACATTGATTATTGCCTGGCACAAAGCTGTGCTCTGGAATACAAAGGCTGGATGGACGAAAACCGGGAAGAAGCCTGGAAGAGCTACTTAAAGCTTTGTTCTTTATCCGCTTCGGATTTCTATACCGGACTGTTAAAGCAGGTAGGTCTGAGTTGTCCTTTTGAAGACGGATATATGGAGAAACTGGTAGCACGTCTTGCCAAAGCCTGAGGGTTAACATACAGAAATTGGGGATTCTATGAACTATATTGTATTGGATCTGGAATGGAACCAGGCCGACGGGGTCCGGGAAACCGAGAAACCCGAGATGCCCTTTGAGATCATAGAGATCGGGGCCGTGAAACTAAACAGCGAGCGTGAGATGGTGGATCAGTTTAATGAGCTGATAAAGCCTCAGGTTTACCACGTGATGCACTATGTTACCCGGAAGCTGATCCATTTGCAGATGAGTCAGCTGGAGAAGGGTGCGCCCTTTCCGGAAGTATGTGAGCGCTTCTTAAAGTGGTGCGGAGAAGATCCCATCTTCTGTACCTGGGGTCCCACAGATCTGTCCCAGCTGCAGAAGAATATGGATTATTATAAATTGCAGCCTCTCACCGACAAGCCCCTGGCATTTCTGGATATCCAGAAGCTGTTCAGCATTGCCTATCAGGACAAGAAGACCAGAAGTTCTCTGTCGGATGCCATTAAATTAATGGAGATCCCTACGGATATCCCGTTCCACAGAGCCTTCAGCGATGCTTATTATACTGCGAAGATCCTGGAAAAGATTGAAGATGAGACGGTTCTTTCTTATTGTTCTTTTGATACATACCGGACACCGAAGAAAAAAGAAGATGAGATCCGCATACGGTTTGATACCTATGCCAAACTGATCTCCATGGAATATCCGGATAAGGCCCATGCACTGCAGGATAAAGAGATCTGCTCCTGTAAATGTTATATCTGCGGCCGGAAATGCCGTAAGAAGATCAAATGGTTTACGCCCAACGGAAAACATTATTATTCCGTATCGTTCTGTGATAAACATGGTCTGATGAAAGGTAAGATCCGGGTAAGAAAAGCAGAAGACGGCAATGTCTATGTGGTAAAAACCCAGAAATTGATCGAGGCAGAAGAGGCTGAAGCCATTCGCCAACGACAGATCAAAACCGAGACGGCCAAGAAGATGCAGGCAAAAACCGGTACCGGTCAGAAGGTAAAATCATCAAAGCCGGAAAACTTCCTGCGTGCGGTTCTTCGCCGGTGAGAGTTTCTGCTTTGAAAAATAGCACCAAGAACCAGGATAAGCACCAGGAGTCCTGCGGAAATGGCACTTACATACAAAAGAATGGTTTTTACATTTAAGAAGATATAGGAAACGGAGGCAGTACCTGCTTCCGTTTCTTTTTGCCCGGACGTACGGGTGGTAAAATCATATACCGGCTTGGGAGAAGCCAGTTTCACAGCAACATCTCCTAACGCTACATTCTGATAGGAATAATGAAGAATGGCCAGGGTATTTTCATCTGCGGCCGCATAATCCAGGGATGCGGAAGTATCCTCAAAGGAAATGGTATTAGGCAACGTGATGATGGCAGAATCATCCAGGGATAAGAATGCGGAAGAATTACCGAAAATATCTTTTCCGATCCGGAAATAATCCGAGGTGGAAATACTGTAATTCTGTTCATAATCGGAAGCATGTACATCGGCGAAATTGGTAAAGCCGTAATCAAACAGAGAAACCGTATCCGTAAACTGCGCAGGAGATTCTTCCTTTAAGATCACACAGATCAGTTTCAGGGTTCCTTGTTTTGCACAGGTGACAAGGGTTTGTCTTGCCTCATCGGTATAACCGGTTTTACCGCCCATGATCCCTTCATAAGGAATGGAACCGTTGATCAGTTCGTGTTTATTGTTCTTATAGAAGTCATCGGGCTGGGTGGCAGTAGGTTCAAAATGGTAGCGCGGAGTATTACCGATGGTACACAGGATCTCATTGGAAAAGAAGGCTTTGGCAATAAGGGCCAGATCATAGGCACAGGTATAATGGTTATCATCGTGGATACCGTTGGCATTCATAAAGTGACTGTTTTTGCAGCCAAGCTCTTTGGCCCGGTCATTCATCATCTGAACGAAAGCATCCATACTGCCTGCAACATGCTCGCCCACCGCATTGGCTACTTCATTGGCGGAGCCAACCAGAATACCGTAGAGACACTCCTCCAGAGGAAGAGATTCGCCCGGATCGATGCCCATGGAGGAACCGTCGGAAGGAACGGAAAAAACCGCATCATAAGAAAATGAGACCATCTCATCCAGCTGGCAGTGCTCCACCGCAAGAAGACAGGTAAGCAGCTTTGTGGTGCTGGCTGGATACAGATGTTCCGTAATATTCTTGGAATACAAAATAGCGCCGGTATTGGCGTCCATTAAAATAGCTGCCTCTGCACCAAGCTGAGGACCTGCAGGCCAGTTTTCGATCTCATTGGATTGAACAGTCAGGGACTTTCGCTCCTCCGCTTCTGCCTGACGATCCGTAGCGGCCAGAGCAGAAAGAGGGGTAAAAAGCTGCAGTAAACAAAGGCATGCTATCATAAAAAACGAAAGCATACCCAAAAGTGTTGTATGGGAATTTCGTAAGAAAACGTTTCTGTTTTGCATAGGTTTATGATACACTATTTGGGCTTAAAACAAAATGATTCATAACAGGGGAACCGTCCCCGGGAGATAACCATGAGATTACGTAACATACCCGGATCCAGAGAAAAGATCGCAGACAGTCAGCTGACCATCGACCGTCCGGAAGCATATAAAGGAAAATGGAAGGAAATCTTCGGCAATGATCATCCCATCCGCATCGAGATCGGTTGCGGAAAGGGACAGTTTATCTGTCAGCTGGCCAAGGAGAATCCGGACATTAATTATATAGGTATTGAGAAGTTTTCCAGCGTGCTTATCCGGGCCATTGATAAGATCGAGGAAACGTTGGACACAGACCGGCCCATCACCAATGTTCGATTTCTTCGCCTGGAAGCAGAGATCATAACAGACGTGTTTGAAAAGGGAGAAGTGGACAGAGTCTATCTGAACTTTTCCGATCCCTGGCCCAAGGCAAGACATGCCAAGCGCAGACTTCCTTCCAAGGAATTCTTATGGCGCTATAAGATCATCTTAAAGGAAGAAGGAAGGGTAGAATTTAAAACCGATAATCGGGAATTGTTTGATTTTGCCCTGGAAGAAGTGGAGGCCGGCGGATTTAAAATGATCGCCTGCACCTTTGATCTTCATAAGGATGAGGAAATGAACCGCGGAAATATCATGACCGAGTATGAAGAGCGTTTTTCCGCCAAAGGAAATCCCATATGTAAATACATTCTGCAAAAAAAGCCAGAAAAACCCTAAACGCAGTTGATAGAAACTCTGCAGACAGAGAAAGATAAAAATGCTCCTAACAGAAGGCAGTTTCGGTATAAAACCGAAGCTGCCTTTTTTATAAATAAGGAAAGAAAAAGCAGAGAACACAGAAAATTCACAAATTAAACAATTTCAAAACACAAACAGCCTTTAATCTAAAAGCACGTAAACAATCATCATCGGTGACTTGGGTCACCCGGAGGCTGCGATGTTAAGTAAGAAAAATAAAGACGAAAACGAGATCACAACCGTTACAGAAGAGATTCCGGATGCACTGGAAGAACATATGAAAAAGAACCGGAAGAAAGGAAAACGGCGAAAAGTGCTGGGACTCCTTTTTCTTCTGCTGTTGATCGCCATAGCGGGATTTGCCTGGTATTTTCTGGTGTATCGCAAAGGGATGGAGGAAACCGCTACCGGTGAGCAAGCTGATAAAAAAGCACAAAGCGGGATTGAGATCCGTGAAACCACCTCTCTGGTAACGGCTACCGGAACCACATCCATCGGGATCGTGGAGGAGACCTTTACACCGGATTATATTTCCACCAACCTGATCATCGAAGAGATCTACTTATCTTCCGGAGATGAAGTGGAAGAAGGTACCGCTATTTTAAAGATCACCGAAGATTCTCTGGAGGAAGCAAGGAAGGAACTGACCAGCGCGGCAACCACCGCAGATCTGGCCTACCGGGCAGGTCTGATCACTTATGAACAGTCCATGATCACTGCAAAGTACGATTACGATCTGAGTGTTCTGGAAAAGCAGCAGGCGCAGGAAATCTACGATGAAACAGTAGCCTCTCTTCAGGCCGATATTGATGAAGCCCAGGATGCCTATGATGAAGCAGTAGAAGAACTGCAGGAATATCAGGATGCCATTGCGAATGATACCTATGCGGAAGAGTATGATCCGGAAGGAAAAGAAGCCCTGTACTGGGAAGACCGGGCACTGCTGGAAAGCTGGGTAAACAGTTATTCTTTGGATTGGGGATATGTTACCGGATCTTCCTCGGGAGGTGGTGGAGGAACGGATCAGACCGCACTGAAGAAAGCTCAGACATTATATAAATTATTAGCTACGGAAGAAAAAGAATACCAACAGGCACAAAGCGATTACGAAGAAGCCGTAAGCAATGCGCAGGCGCAGATCAAAGTGATCAGCGCAAAGCTTCCCTCCCTGGAAGCAGCCATTACCGAGGCAAAGAACGCATATACCGAAGGGGTCATATCCGCAAAAGCCACCTATGACTCCACTCTTGCCAGTGCAAGTATGGCAGACAGTACCTACGATACTGCAGTGGAAAAAGCAGAAGAAGAACTGGACTCGCTTCTTACGGATAAAGAAGATGCAGAAGAAAATCTGGCAGAGTTTGAAGAACTTTTGGGAGACGGAACCTTATATACATCCGGCTCCGGAACCATTTTGATGCTGCGGATCCGGGAAGGGGAAACCTTAAGTGCCGATACCATGGTATTTGCATACAGTAACCCGGATGAGATCACTGTCTCCGCAGCGGTAGATCAGGCAGATATCGCATCCCTTACCGTGGGCGATGCAGCGATGGTATCCATTGACGACTACGGAACCTTTACCGGAACCATTACAACCATTAATCCGGAAACCTCTTCCAGCAGCCGAACCAGTGTAACCTATACGGTCACCATCGCACTGGAAGGAGATGTAAGCAGTCTTTCCGGAAATCTTACCGCATCCGTGATCTTCGGTATGGAGATGGGAGGTAAGCAGGAGCAATGAGCATGATC
>JAIKYN010000228.1 GCA_024683155.1 Lachnospiraceae bacterium
TAAATTAAAAAAATGGGTTGACGAAGCATCGTTTGTTGCTTATAATATCAATTGCGCATTGAAGGTGCGTTAGAAACCCAATCAGTCGCAGTATCGCGAAGGGACTGAAGGGAGGTCAGGTGTAGATGTCCAGCATTATCGTAAAAGAAAATGAATCTTTAGATAGCGCATTACGTAGATTTAAGAGAAGTTGTGCTAAGGCAGGTATCCAGCAGGAGATCCGCAAGAGAGAGCATTACGAGAAGCCTAGCGTAAAGCGTAAGAAGAAATCTGAAGCTGCTAGAAAGCGTAAATACAACTAATAGCTTAAGAATCCCTGAGTCACTTGTGATTCAGGGATTTTTTAATCGTTCGGCCATTTCTATCCCGTTTGTGAGGTGCCTATGGTTTGGATCTTATTGTTATTCATCCTGATCACGATCGTTCTTCTTTGGATCGTACATGATATCAGTCATTTTCAGAAGGTGTTTTATACCTTTGAATCCCCGAAATTACATAGAGATCTGAAGATGATCTTTTTGTCGGATCTTCATAACAATAAGTATGGTCCGGACAATGCACAGCTGATCCATGCCATTGAAGAGGAGAACCCGGATCTGATCCTGGTGGGCGGTGATATGCTTAATGCCAAAAAATCCGGATCGGATGACTATGGCCAGAAGATGGATCATGCCGTACAGCTTCTGCGGTATCTGTCGGAACATTATACGGTTTACCATGCACTGGGCAATCATGAGGATCGCGCAAGGAATCATCCGGAAAAATACGGAAAGCTGTATGTGGAATATGTTTCCAGACTGCCGAAGGTTCATTTTTTGGATAATGACAGTGTCCTTCTGGATGAATACGGGATCCGGCTCAGCGGTTTATCTTTAAGAAAAAAATGGTACCTTCATTTTCAGAAGGAACAGCCTTCCGTTTCCGAGCTGGAACAGTGCTGTGGCAAGGTGGAAGAGGAACGGTTTGAGATCTTACTGGCGCATCATCCCGATTATTTTTCGGCCTATGAGAAGTACGGGGCGGATCTGATCCTGGCGGGACATGTGCATGGAGGGATCGTGCGGCTTCCTTTGCTGGGGGGTGTTATCTCTCCTTCGCTGCGTTTGTTCCCCAAGTATGACAGTGGCTTGTTTACAGGGAAAGATCCTTCGGTCCATATGATCATCAGTCGGGGACTGGGGGTGCATTCCATCAAGGTACGTCTGTTTAACCCGGGCGAACTGACTATTTGCAATCTGAAACAGATTCGGTAAAATAGTTATGTTTGTAAAAGCGCAACGGATCATGGTGTGCTATAAGAATATATGTGTTTGGGAGTAAATCGTGGCACTGGAAGTAAAACTGGAAGTGTTTGACGGTCCTTTGGACCTTCTCCTTCATTTGATCGATAAGAATAAAATAGATATATTTGATATTCCCATTGTGGAGATCACCAATCAGTACATGGAGTATATCCGTGCCATGGAGACGGAAGATATGAATGTCATGAGTGAGTTTCTGGTCATGGCAGCCACCCTTCTGGATATCAAATGCAAGATGCTTCTTCCCAAGCAGCCCACAGAGGATGAGGAAGAGGAAGAAGATCCCAGAGCGGAACTGGTTCAGAAGCTGCTGGAATATAAGATGTTTAAATATATGTCCTTCGAACTGAAGGACCGGGAGATGGATGCAGCCAAAAGTTTTTACCGCACCAGCCATATTCCCAAGGAGGTTGCGGATTATAAAGCTCCCGTTAATTACGAGACCCTGATCGGTGATACCAATCTGGCCAAACTGAACGAGATCTTTCAGTTCATGTTAAAACGCCAGGAGTATAAGGTGGATCCCATTCGTTCCGGTTTCGGAAAGATCGAAAAGGAAGAGATCGATCTGGAAGCCAAGGAAAATTATGTACGGGATTACCTGAAGAAGAACCGGACCTGTTCGTTCCGGAATCTTCTGGAAAAACAGAAAAGCCGTCAGGAGATCATCGTTACTTTTCTTCTGATCCTGGAGATGATGAAAACCGGTGATATCTGTATCGCCCAGGAAGATCTTTGCGGCGATATCATCATCACTTCCAACATGGAAGAAAGTGCCTGATAATACCAACGTATTACGATGGCTTGTGCATTGGGAAATATCGGAAATAAAGGCGTATTATAGCCCAGAGGATAGAATATGGAACGTGAAAAGGCAAAAGCGGTACTGGAAGCAGTACTCTTTACCATGGGAGAAGCGGTGGAGATCGGCCGCCTTTCCGATGTGATCGAAGAAGATAAGAAGACGACCCGGGAGATCCTGGCAGAGCTGAAGGACAGTTATGACCGGGAAGACAGCGGGATCGAACTGATCCAGCTGAATGATTCTTATCAGCTTTGTACCAAGAATGAATTTTATGATTATCTGATCAAGATCGCCAAGGCTCCCAGACAATACACATTGTCGGATACCGCTTTGGAGACCTTATCCATCATTGCTTATAAACAGCCGGTAACCAAGCTGGATGTAGAACGGATCCGCGGCGTAAACTGCGATCATGCAGTGAATAAACTGGTGGAACTGGATCTGGTGGCGGAGATCGGACGAAAGGATGCACCGGGTAGACCGATCCTGTTCGGCACCACCCAGCAGTTCCTTCGCAGCTTTGGCATAGAATCTCTGGAAGATCTGCCGGAACTGTCCCAGGTTCAGATGGAAGAATTCCGGGAACAGGTGGAACGGGAGATCGCTGCAGACGAACAGATCGTCAAGACGGTTCAGATCTGATCATTTTTTGCTGTTATAATTGTATCGATTTTAAGTGAAACAGTCGTTTTTGTATCGAAAAAACGACTGTTTTTTCGTGCTGTCTGAATTTCAAGATTTGCAAAAATAGTGCTAGGATTGGGGAAATGTTTGTGCTATACTATCAAAGAATGTATGAAACAAGGCATTACTATGCACTTTTTCACTGTTTTTATTGAAAAAACGAACACATTCGTTTTGTATCACATTTTATAAATGGAGGGCCAACTAATGAGTAACACTTCACAGGCGAGCCAGAGAATCCTTTCTCTGCTCGATGAAAACAGTTTCGTTGAAATTGGTGCTCTGGTTTCCGCAAGAGCAACTGATTTTAATCTGAAACAGAACGAAACTCCTTCAGACGGCGTTATCACCGGCTATGGAGTAATCGATGGCAGCCTCGTATACGTTTACAGCCAGGATGCATCTGTTCTGGGCGGCAGCATCGGTGAGATGCACGCTAAGAAGATCACCAGATTATATGATCTTGCGCTGAAAGTAGGAGCACCTGTTATTGGAATTCTTGATTCTGCAGGACTTAGACTGCAGGAATCCACCGATGCACTGAACGCATTGGGAGAGATCTATCGCAAGCAGACAGAAGCCAGCGGTGTGATCCCTCAGATCACAGCAGTATTCGGTAAGGCAGGCGGCGGTCTTGCACTTGTTCCCGCTCTGACCGATTTCACATTTATGGAAAGCAAGAGCGCTTCCCTGTTTGTGAATTCCCCGAATGCGGTTGATGGCAACAACAAAGACAAGAAGGATACTTCCTGTGCGGCATTCCAGGCAGAAGAATCCGGTAATGCGGATTTCACAGGTTCTGCGGAAGAAATCTATGCACAGATCCGTGCACTGGTCAGCATGCTTCCTTCCAACAATGAAGATGAAGCACCGGCTCTCGATGTTACAGATGATTTAAATCGTGTATGTACCAATCTGGATGCTTACACCTCCGATACAGCTTGTCTTCTTGCACAGGTTGCAGATGACAATGTATTTGTTGAAGTTAAGAAAGACTATGCGAAGAGCATGGTTACAGGATTTATGCGTCTGAACGGTGCAACCGTTGGCTGTGTTGCTAACCGCACCGCAGTGCTTGGCGAAGACGGCAAGGAAGCTGAGAAGTTTGAAGCAGTTCTTACTCCTGCAGGATGTGAGAAGGCTGCAGATTTTGTTGCTTTCTGTGATGCATTTGAGATCCCTGTACTGTCCCTTACCAATGTGAAGGGCTTTGCTTCCTGCGAATGTGCAGAGAAGAAGGTTGCCAAGGCTGCTGCAAAGCTGACCTATGCATTTGCTTCCGCTACGGTTCCCAAGGTGAACGTTGTGATCGGACAGGCTATCGGTTCTGCATATGCAGTTATGAACTCCAAGGCAACCGGCGCAGACCTTACATTTGCATGGCCTGCTGCACAGATCGGTGCACTGGATGCAAAGCATGCAGCTCAGATCATGTACGAAGGCGAGAGCGCAGATGTGCAGGCTGAGAAAGCAGCTGAATACGAAAAGCTTCAGGTTTCCGCAGCAAGCGCTGCCAAGAGAGGCTATGTAGACAGCATCATCGAAGCTGCTGATACAAGAAAATATGTCATCGGTGCTTTCGAGATGTTATACGCAAAGAGAGAAGAACTTCCCTTTAAGAAGCACGGCACTGTTTAAGAAAGGATGCACTAGACTATGAAAAAACACATCATGCTGTTGGCTGTTCTTGCATGTGTCCTTGGTCTTACAGGCTGTGGCTCTGCAAATACAGTTGCACAAAATGATTATTTCACAGCTGCCGATGCAACCGAAACCGGTAAACAGATAACTACCATGATCCAGGAGATCTACGCTACCGGCCAGGTTGATACGTATGCAGATTATCCCATGGTAGTTCAAGCGGTTGAAAGTTGGGAAAAGGCAGCTGATGATATGGGCGATTTCGTAGGAATCACCACAGCTGAGGCATCTTTTGACGGAGATACCTGTACGGTAGAAGTAGGGATCGACGGCTCGAAGAGAGACGGTATTGAGACCATCGTATTTACCGAAGGTAATCTTACCAGTATGTCAACAGATCTTCAGTACACTCTGGGCGAGACAATGGCTCGTGCAGGTATGAACACACTGATTGGTATGGGTACAACCTTTATAATCCTGATCCTGATCAGCCTGATCATTTCTCTGTTCAAGTTCATTCCTAAGATCCAGGCACTTTTCTCTAAGAAAGAAGAGTCCCCTGCAATGGCTTCCATTGACAATGCGGTTCAGCAGATCGTTCGTCAGGAAGAGGCTGCAGATGATACAGAACTGATCGCTGTAATTGCTGCTGCGATCGCAGCCAGCGAAGGCGCAGCTTCTGCAGATGGTTATGTAGTTCGTTCCATTCGTAAGATTGGACGGAGAGCTCGCTAATAACATTAATTGTTCTAATTCAGGAGGAATTATAAAAATGAAGAACTATACCATTACAGTAAATGGCAATGTATATGAAGTAACAGTAGAAGAAGGCGCTTCTACAGGTGCTGTGGCAGCTCCCAAGGCTGTAGCTGCTCCTAAGGCTGCTCCTGCTCCCGCAGCTCCCAAGGCTGCTGCCGGCAATGGCAGAGTAAAGGTTACTGCAGGTGCTGCAGGTAAGGTTACCAAGATCGTTAAGAATGTTGGCGAAGCAGTAAAGAAGGGCGAGAATGTTATCATGATCGAATCCATGAAGATGGAGATCGGCCAGGTAGCAGTAGAAGACGGTACCGTAGCAAGCATCGATGTTGCTGTCGGTGATTCCGTTGATGCCGGCCAGGTTCTTGCAACTCTGAACTAATCTGATCGCAGTAGATATAACAAAAAACGATATGTTTCATATCGTCAGGAGGTTTTATAAATGGGTATTAGTTATATTACCGACACGTTTTTAAACCTGCTTCATCAGACTGCGTTCATGAATCTTACATGGGGCAATTACCTGATGATCGTGGTTGCATGCGTGTTCCTTTATCTTGCGATCGCTCATGAATTTGAGCCACTTCTTTTAGTGCCGATCGCATTCGGTATGCTGCTGGTAAACATCTATCCGGACATTATGGCGGAGCCGGTTGGAGACAGTGCCGGTGGTTTACTGCATTATTTCTATATTCTGGATGAGTATGCTATCCTTCCTTCCCTGATCTTCATGGGTGTAGGAGCGATGACAGACTTCGGTCCTCTGATTTCCAATCCCAAGAGTTTCCTTCTGGGCGCTGCTGCTCAGTTTGGTATCTTCTCCGCATATTTCGGAGCGATCTTCCTGGGATTCAACGACAAGGCTGCTGCAGCCATCTCTATCATCGGTGGTGCAGACGGACCTACTTCCATCTTCCTTGCAGGTAAGCTGGGACAGACCGCTTTACTTGGACCGATTGCGGTTGCGGCATATTCTTATATGTCTCTGGTTCCCATCATTCAGCCGCCGATCATGAAGCTGCTGACGACCGAGAAAGAAAGAAAGATCAAGATGGAACAGCTTCGTCCCGTTTCCAAGCTGGAGAAGATCCTGTTCCCTATCATCGTTACCATCGTTGTTTGTATGCTGCTTCCTACCACAGCTCCTCTGATCGGTATGCTGATGCTGGGTAATCTGTTCCGCGAGTCCGGTGTGGTTCGTCAGTTAACAGAGACAGCTTCCAACGCAATGATGTACATCGTAGTTATCCTGCTGGGTACTTCCGTAGGTGCTACGACCAGTGCAGAAGCATTCCTTAACATCAGTACCATCAAGATCGTTGTTCTTGGTTTGATCGCGTTCGCCTTCGGTACTGCAGCCGGTTTGTTATTCGGTAAGTTAATGTGTGTAGCTACTCACGGTAAGGTAAACCCGCTGATCGGTTCAGCCGGTGTATCCGCCGTTCCCATGGCTGCTCGTGTTTCCCAGAAAGTCGGTGCAGAAGAGGATCCTACAAACTTCCTTCTGATGCATGCAATGGGACCTAACGTAGCAGGTGTTATCGGTACAGCAGTCGTTGCCGGTACATTCATGGCTATTTTCGGTATTGTTTAAGATTTAATTAAAGCTCTTGAAAAAGAGACATTTATCAGGAGGAATTTGGAATGTCAGATCAAGTTAAAAAACCGGTTGGAATTACCGAAACCGTATTACGTGATGCGCACCAGTCCCTGATCGCGACCAGAATGCCTACCGAACTCATGCTTCCCATTGTGGAGACCATGGATAAGGTTGGTTATCACTCAGTAGAGTGCTGGGGCGGTGCTACATTTGATGCATCTCTTCGTTTCCTGCATGAGGATCCCTGGGAGAGACTTAGA
>JAIKYN010000232.1 GCA_024683155.1 Lachnospiraceae bacterium
CATCCTTTTGGCAAATTTCTTAAGCTCTTCGGGAATATGGATGGACTGCGGACATACCTTTTCACAGCTGTGGCAATTGATGCAGCATTCCGGCTGTTTGTCTGCATCCACAGAAGCCAAAGCCATGGGAGCAATAAATGCACCGGGGCCATCTGCAACCGATTCATTATAAAGCTTTAACATAAATGGAATATCGATCTTCTTCGGGCATTTTGATACGCAATAGTGACATCCGGTGCAAGGCACTGCCGTCTTTTGGATCATCTCATCTGCAATACCAAGAATTACCTCCCTCTCTTCCGCAGAAAGCGGTTTGTTTTCCTGATAGGTTTGAATATTATCCTTCAGCTGCTGCATATTCGACATTCCGGATAACGTCATGGTTACAGACGGAATGCTCTGGAGGAATCGAAATGCCCAGGCAGGAACCTCCTCATCGGGTCTGAATGCTTTAAGCTTTGCCGTCGCTTCCTGGGAAAGTGTGGCAAGCTGGCCACCTCGCACAGGCTCCATTACCCAGATTGGAATGTTCCATTTTTCAAGAAGCGCTACCTTCCCCTTTGCATCCTGGAACAGATAATCATAATAGTTAAGCTCGATCTGTGCAAATTCCATGTCCTTTCCATAAGCTTCCAGAAAACGTGTGATGCATTCCATGTTCCCATGAGCAGAAAAACCAAGATGTTTAATCCTGCCCTTTTGCTTCTGTTCCATGAGATAATCGTATATTCCAAAGGTTGGATCTAAATATGCGTCAATGTTCATCTCGCAAACATTATGGAAAAGATAAAAATCAAAATACTCTACCTGGCATTTCTTAAGCTGTTCCTCGAAGATTTCCTTTACCCTTGGCATATTGGCAAGATCATAGCCGGGGAATTTTGACGCAAGATAAAAGCTGCCTCGATCGTAGTTCTTAAGAAGTTCCCCCACTACAAGCTCTGAATGTCCGCCATGATACCCGTAGGCGGTATCATAATAATTGATGCCTTCTTCCATGCAGTAAGCAATCATCTCTTTCGCTGTCGAAACATCGATCTCGCTATCGTTTCCATTTAATACGGGAAGTCTCATATTTCCCATGCCAAGTGCGGAAAGTTTTATACCCTTAAAGTCCTTATAAATCATCCTTTGCTTCTCCTTTCTCTTGCGCTAACATTAACCGCTAATGCCTTCCTTGATCTCTTCCTCAGACAATCTTCGGATGACGCGAGCCGGATTGCCTGCCACGATCGTATAGGGACCCACATCCTTTGTTACAACGCTTCCTGCTCCGACTACTGCCCAGTCGCCAATGGTTATCCCCGGAAGCACCGTAGAATTGGAACCGATCCACACATTTTTGCCGATTTTTACGGGCTTGTAATGATTTTTTCTTTGGTAAGCAGGTCGCAGATCATGATTAATTGTGGCCAGAACGACGTTGTGACCAATGAGGGAGCCATCACCGATCTCAATGCCCCCCTGATCCTGAAAGTGACAGCAGGAATTTATAAATACATGTTTTCCAAATGTAATGTTCTTTCCAAAATCAGTGTAAAACGGAGGGAACAATCGAAATGTCTCATCCACTTCTTTCCCTGTCAGCTCACTCATCAATGTGATAAGTTCTTCCGGTGTATGATATGCGCTATTTATCTGCATCGTAATCCGAATTGCATCCTGGGAAAACTGACTTGCATATGTTTTATGTTCTTCGGTTTCTTCCTCTTCTGACAGAAAACCGGCAATGATATCTTCTGTATGCATTGCAGCACCCTCCTTTTTACGCTTCTGGTTTCATTATAACTTCCAAAATATACTTATATCAAATTCGTATTTTATATGTATTTGTATTCCCAAAAGGTATGCCATATAATAATGAATAATAACCTGTATTCTAAGGAGCGGATAATGGATATACGTACCCTTCAGTACTTTTTAGCAATTGCACGGGAAGAAAGCATAACAAAAGCGGCCGGATCACTGAATATGACACAACCGCCTCTTTCCAGACAAATGAAGGATTTAGAGGAAGAGCTTGGCAAGCAGCTGTTCATCCGTGGCAGCAAAAAGATTTCCCTAACGGAAGATGGCCTTTTACTTAAAAAAAGAGCCGAAGAAATGGTGGCACTTCTGGATAAGACCATGCACGAATTAACCTCCTCGGAAGAATCCATCGCCGGAGATATTCTAATCGCTGCCGGTGAAACAGAAAATATCTCGATTCTGGCCAAGATCGGAAAATCGCTAAATAAAAAATACCCTGACATCCATTTCAAAATTTATAGTGGGGATTCGGAGTATGTAAAAGATAAAATAGACAACGGACTTGTGGACTTTGGTCTGGTAATAGGAACCGTTGACCTTGAAAAATACGATTATATAAAGCTTCCTGTCTCTGATCGCTGGGGCATTATTATGAAGGATACGGATGCGCTTGCGAAATATGACCGCATATCTTCCGCACAACTGGCAGACAGGCCTCTTCTGTTGTCACACCAGGCTTCCAACAACAGCGAGATCATGTCCTGGTTTCAGGCAAACAAAGTTGTTCCCAACATCATTACAACCTATAACCTTGCATACAATGCATCTGTCTTTGTCAAAACAGGGTTTGGATACATGCTTGCACTGGATAACATCCTTAATACAGCCATCGGCTCAGGTCTGGTCTTTCGGCCGATCACACCTGGTTTAAAGGCTGATATGTACGTCATCTGGAAGAAGAATCAGATATTTGGAAAAGCTGCAAGTATCTATCTGGACGAAATAAAAAATAGCATTAAGACTACTCGCTAGTGTCTTAATGCTATCAGACTTCTACGTTCTTGCTCGTTCCAACAGGCTTCTTTGTTGTTCTTCATTGTTCCAACAGGCTTCTTTGTTCTTGCTCGTTCCAACGAATCAATTGATCATTCTCCTCCGGAGATCCGGGCATTCCTCTGCCACTTTCCGCTAAGATAATAGCTCCAGGCAATGGTAAATCCCGTACCGAATCCAAACAGTCCGTTCCACCAGATGATGGAATAGCCAAAATACGGGCTGTAACGCAGCAGATACACCACGATCACGCGAATGGTCAGCGCACCGGTTGCCACAAGGGTGGGCACGCCGCTGTGATTGGATCCCTGGAACACGCCAAATAACGGGATATACATAGACAGGATCACATTTACCAGAGCCACCGTCCGCAGATGGTCCACGCAGTAGAGAGCGGCCTGGTCGCTTAAGGCAAACAGCGTAATGATCTGATCTGCCAGCAGCCAGATGGCGATGCCGATACAGACCGTCATCACAAAAGAGATCAGCAAAGTCTGCCGCACGCCCTTCTTTACCCGGTCCAGCTTCCCGGCGCCGATGTTCTGGCCGGTGTAGGTAGCAAGAGTGGTCTGGAAGGCGTTACAGGGCAGGTTTAAGTACATCTCGATCCTCTGCCCCACGGTAAAGGACGCCGTCATGGCCTGGCCGAACCCGTTGACTGCACGCTGGATGAACGTAAGGCCGAAGGACACCACGATCAGCTGCAGCGCAATGGGAAAGCCCACCAGCACCGTCTTCTTCGCATGTTCCCCGTACCATTTATAATCTGAAAGCC
This sequence comes from Lachnospiraceae bacterium, assembly GCA_024683155.1. GTDB lineage: Bacteria > Bacillota > Clostridia > Lachnospirales > Lachnospiraceae > JAILDL01. The sequence goes on from JAIKYN010000232.1 coordinate 3,578, forward strand.
GGAACCGGAAGATCGGATATTTCCGGCTCATATACACATAAGCCGCCACGAAGGAAGCCGCCTGGGCAACATCCGTCGCAATGGCTGCGCCCACTACGCCCCAGTGGAATCCAGCTACGAACAGCAGATCCAGGCAAATGTTCAGCACCGAAGAGATGATCAGGAAGTATAACGTTGCCGCACTGTCCCCCAGCGCCCGTAAGATGGACGAGAAGATGTTATAACCATACTGGAAAATGAGGCCCAGCGCGTAGATTCGGAAATACTGTAACGTAAGCTCAAGGAAATCCTTCGGTACCGCCACCAGATAGGTATAGGCAGGGCGGGCCAGTAACAGGCCCAGGATGGTGGAAATGATGCCCATTCCCAGGATCATCAGGATACCCGTGGATGCCGTTTCCCGCACTTTGGTATGGTCCTGAGCTCCGTAGTGCTGCGCCACCACCACACCGTTTCCCGAAGCAAAACCGATGGCGATAGCTAGAAACAGGAAGGTGAAGCTGTTGGTGGTCCCCACGGCAGAAAGGGCATCTTCTCCCGAGAAGTTGCCCACAATGATGGTATCCACCGTACTATACAGTTGTTGCAGCAGAGAGCCCGCCAGCACCGGCATGGCAAATCGCAGCACATGCTTCCAGGGCGTGCCCTCTGTCATGGATCTTCCTTGCATATTTTTTTACTTACCCGAAAT
>JAIKYN010000258.1 GCA_024683155.1 Lachnospiraceae bacterium
TAATCAAAACTTAAATCCCGAGCTTCAACGATACGCAAGGTTTTCCTCCGATTTGTCAACCGCACATTCGAAACAAGTTTACTACACCTGAAGATTCTTGAAAATAGTCAGATTCTCCAAACAGACACTTATCCGCAAAAAACACCGCAGCCTGTTTGGCTGCGGTGCATCCTTTGGCAAACCCGATTTTTCTTCTGTTTTCCTGTTACAGCGTTATCTCCAGAGACGTTCCGTCCATGGTTTCTTCCCGAAGTCCTTTATGTTCCGCATGGATCACCAGCTGTACCTTACAGGGTACAGAAGCGCTCAGGGAAATGGCGCCCTGCCTTACATTTGCCCGGAACGTCATCACTGTATTTCCCTTAAGATCCGGGATATGGCACACCGCATCCTCGCCTTCCTTCGGCAGATAATAATGCAGGATCAGCCCCTCCATGTAATCGTAATCGGGAAGCTTCCGATTCCCGCCCATGGGAAGCAGCGTATTTTCCTTTACGAACAGCGGCATATGCAGATAGTCGTAGGTTTTGCCATACCATCTGCCCCCTTCCAGGATCTCGCCGTCCAGAATATTTTCCCATTTCCCCTGAGGAAGATAGAATTCCGCCAGAGACCGGTCATTGAAAATGGGCGCCACTAACAGACTTTCCCCCAGCATATACTGCAGATCCAGATATTTACACCCGGGATCCTCCGGATAGGCAAAGGGCATGGGACGCATCATGGGCGTTCCTTTTTCATGGGCGATCACAGCCATGCGGAACAGATAGGGCATCAGCATGCATTTTATCTCCACAAATTTGCGGACCACCTCCGTGGATTCTTCATCAAAGATCCAGGGTACCCGATAGGTATCGCTGCCGTGAAGCCGGCTGTGGGAGGATAATAAGCCAAACTGTACCCAGCGCTTATACAGATCCGGGGTAGCCGTAGCTTCAAAGCCAGAAATATCATGGCTCCAGAAAGAAAATCCGCTCATGGCAAAGGATAACCCTGCCCGCAAGGTCTCTGCCATGGAAGGATACGACGCACTGCAGTCTCCGCCCCAGTGGACCGGGAATTTCTGGCTCCCTGCCGTGGCACTTCTGGCAAATAACACCGCCTCTCCCTGTCCTCTCTTTTCTTCAATAGCCTTAAATACCGTCTCATTGTACAGATAGGTATAGTAATTATGCATTCCCACAGGATCACTGTCGTCATAATAGGTCACATCGATGGGGATACGCTCTCCGAAGTCTGTCTTGATGGCATCGATCCCCATATCCAGCAGCTCCCGGATCTGATCAGCAAACCAATCGCGCGCTGCGGGATTGGTAAAGTCCATCAGGGCCAGTCCCGGTTGCCAGTTGTCCACCTGTTTCACGCCCTTTCCGTCTTTTCGCATGAGAAGATAGCCCTTTTCCTTCAGTTCCTGAAAGGTATCTCCATACTGACTGACGTACGGATTGATCCAGGCGCAGCACTTTAAGCCCTTGTCGTGATAACGCTGCAGCATCCCTTTCACATCTCCGAACTGATCGGGATCCCACACAAAGTCGCACCAGTGCAGGGCTCTCATCCAGTAGCAGTCAAAATGAAAGACTCTTACTGGAATATCCCTTTCCTGCATGCCGCCGATAAGCTTTCCGGTGGTTTCCTCATCATACGCCGGCTTAAAGGACGTGGAAAGCCACAGGCCAAAGCTCCAGGCCGGAGGCAGTGCCGGTCTTCCGGTCAGGTTGGTATATACATCCAGGATATCCGCCGGTGTTTTCCCGTAGATCAGATGATAACGCAGTTCCTCTCCGGGAACCGCAAAGCTTACATACTCCACCTTCGCCGTTGCCACTTCGAATTCCACCGGGCCTGTATGTTCCACAAACACACCGTAGTGTTCACTGGTCATGTAAAACGGGATGCACTTATAGGCTACATCGCTGGCGGTACCGCCATCCTCGGTCCAGGTTTTGATCGTTTGACCGTTCTTTACAAACGCTGTGAATTTTTCTCCAAAGCCATATACCGTCTCCCCGGCCTTCAGGCTCAGTTCATTCATCACATAGGGCTCATAGGTCTGCGCCATATAATCCGGTCCCGGAAGCATGGTGGAAGCCGTCTTATTCCAGCGCATATACCCCAGATTCCGGAATCCGCAGCTGGTCAGGACTTTGCCGTCCGCCTCAAACTGATATCCCCAGTTTTTGCGGAATACACGTACCGTAAGATCTCCGGCTTTCATGACCGCTTCTTCCTCATTGATGCAGACATCCACCGGGTCCGGGGCCAGATTTAGCGCAAATTGCGGTTCTCTAGACTCAAACGCATTATAATGGGTCACGATCACCTTAATATCGTTGTGTGCCGCGGAAACAAAGTCCACCTGCAGCACTGTAATATCCAATGCATCCGCTCTGGATAAGATCGGCTTTTCCGGTGCCAGTACCCGCATACCGTTTTCAATGGGGTACACCTGAAATGCCTGTGTTGCATAAGATGGCTGAACCTTTTCGCTTTTCAGCCAGTAACCTTCCATAAATCTCATA
>JAIKYN010000260.1 GCA_024683155.1 Lachnospiraceae bacterium
ACTTCCTGCCCATGGACGTGCTGTTCATGATCATCTGTCTGCCCTTCATGGCCCTCAGTCTTCTGATCCTTATGGTCAAGGTGAAGGAAACCAAGGATGCGGACCTGGACAACATTACGGCAGATACCTATAAATAACCGGGATCTTTTTTCTGTAGCATTTTGCTGATCAGGTCGTCCAGTTTCAGTTCATTGAGCATCCCGATCACATCACAGATAGATTCCTTCTCGAATTTTCTAAGGATCTGGTGGATCTGCGATTTTACCGTACTGATCTCTACATGACGGATCTCGCAGATCTCCCGCCGGGTCTTTCCCTGCATCAGTAACCGCAGTGTCTCCAGTTCTGTTTCCGTAAGCCCCGACAACAGATCCACTGCCAGTAATAAACTGGTTTCATATGCATCCACCCGCTTATATACGTTCACTACCTTGGACGTGATCTCCGGGCTCATGGGGGCTCCGTTTTTAATGGCTTCCCGCACGGCTGCAGAGATCTCCTCCGGTTTGGAATTCTTCAGAAGATAGCCCTGTGCACCAAAACGAAAGGCTGCGGAGATCAGTTCATCCTCTTCGTACACAGTAAGGATGATGATCTTGGTATCCGGCAGCTGCGCCAGAATATCTCCCGATGCCCGGATCCCCGCATCACTGGTCTCCATCTCAATATCCATCAAAACCACGTCCGGTTTTGTCCGCAGCGCTTCTTCCGTGGCTTCCTTACCGCTTCCCACACTGGCCACTACTTCTATATCTTCGGTCTGATCCAGGATCCTGGTATAAAATCTTCGGATCGGTTCCATATCGTCTGCTATGAGAACTTTGATCTTGTTATTATCTGCCATGCCTATCCTCTGTTCTATGTATTCCTTCCCATGCTACTCACACTTTGCCCTGCTGTTGCTCTTTGTCCTGCGATCATGTTTCTTCCTTCATCCTGCCATGTCCCCGTTCCCGCCGGTTTTCACCGTCGATCATCTTCACCGTAGGTAACAGGATATTAAAGGTCGTTCCCCGTCCCATATTGCTTACTACTTCGATCCGGCCTCCATGGACCTGGATGATCTTATAGGTCAGGGTAAGTCCCACACCCCAGTGTTCTTTAATGGGCTGGGAAGAAAAGAAAGGATTAAAGATCTTGGAGATGTTGCTTTTGGAAATGCCGATGCCGTTATCCATAATGGAGATCTGTACCCAGTTATCAATAGAGCCGATCCTTACGGTCAGAGTCTTATCCGTTTTCCCGGATTTATCCATGGCATCCAGTGCATTGGTGAGAATATTATGGATCGCTTCTTCCAGACGATCCGTATCTGCCATAACATTGGGAACATCCTTCCCGTATTCTTTTACGATCTCCACGCCGTGAAGGCTGCTCCGCATATGTTCCAGGATCTCATCCATCATGGCAGTGGGGCTTTCCACCTTCAGGGTCAGTTCCGTCATCTTGGTGCTGTGATGGATCTCATCCAGACGCTGATAGAGATGATCGCACTTCCTGATCAGTTCTTCCCTCTCTTCCCGGCTCTCTTCGCCCACCTCCAGCATACGGATCTCGGATTCTATGGCCAGGATCTCATTTTTCATGTAATGACAGAAGGCTTTGCTGGTGGTATCCGCCGCACTGATCACACGGCCGATCTCCAGATCCTTATCCGTCAGCTTTTTCTGCACCCGCTGATAGGAAAGGATAAAGTAAATGACCGTACAAGCCGCGATCAGAAGATAGAATGGATAAAAGGCATAAAAATGCGGAGAAATGTTGGCCAGCGGGATGGAACGATAAGACACATAGCCTGCCAGGCTGGAAACCTTGATCAGCGGCATGGGTGCAAACCAGAACACAAACTCAAAGGCAAGTACGATGGCCGCAAAACAAAGGCTCTCACCAATGGCATACCCGCGGAAGAAATTCGCCGCATAGGTTCGCCGGTTTACTGCGATCACTTTGGCAACGGAGTACACCAGGACCACTGCATTTAAAAAACGGGTGACATAGCAGCTGTATAAAACAGCCTGTTGCAGTCCGGCACTCTGTACCCCCCTTCCTGCCAGACACAGATACATCTGCTTCTGAAAAAAAGGATCGTAAAGCAGAAACTGGATCACCAGAAACGCAATGAGTGCACTGTGAATGCTTCTTCCCCGTGCAGGTTTAAACTCCGCCATATAATAAGCAGAAAACCGTTCACAAAAATACAGGAAAAGCAGGGTGGATCCGTTCAGTAAACGGATAGCGATATTTCTGGGAAAACTGGTAAACATAAGAAATTGCCAGACAGACTTGGGCAGCTTGAAATAGTAATTCAGGACATTGTAATAATAGACATCCTTGGAGATATACAAAAACAGGGAAAGGATCGCTGCCACGAACATAAACAGTGCCAGCACCAGATAGGTATCCGATTTTCTTTTGTCGTTTCTGGTCAGGATGAACAGCACCAGCACCAGAATGATAAACACAAAATAGAACATGGATTTTGTACCCTAAACTTAGTATAGTGTTAGATATATCCCTTATTTATTTTATTACGATTACAGACAACTTGCACAGTCATCCGAGGTGTTTTTATGAAATGTCCCAAGCTTCTGATCCCCATGATCCTGTCTTCTCTTCTTCTTTCCGGTTGCTCCGGCTCCGGTACGGAGAAAAATGCTCCTTCCGGTTCCGATACCGACTATACCGGTGCCGATCCGGTGGATCTGGATTTCTATGTATGGGATGACGGAGAACGCTACGTTACCAATGTTGTGGATGCGTTTAATGCCATGCACAACGATATTCATGTCAATGTGATCTTCGTGGACAGCGAAGATTATGAAGGGCGCCTGGAAAAGATCTTTCAGGAAAACCATGTGGACATCTTTGCCAGTAAGGGTATGTCCCCTTTGATCAGTGAGATCGAGCAGGGCTATGTTATGGACATCACCCCCTACGTCAACCAAAGTGCCCAGGACGGATCCCTGGATCTTACCGCCTTCGGTAACATGTTCAACGACGTAACCTACGAAGACCGCTACTATTCCTTCCCTTCCCGTGCTACCTGCTGGGAGCTGTATTACAACAAGGATCTGTTTGATGCAGCGGGCCTTCCTTATCCGCAACAGATGACCTGGGAAGAATATGCAGATCTGGCCGTAAAGCTTACAGATCCCGAAAAAGGGATCTATGGCGGCTACTGGGCCAACTGGATCCCTAATTTCTATGCCCTGCAACATGGCAGTTATCTCATTGATGACGATCTTACCTACATCCGGGAAGGTGTGGAGCTGTTAAACCGTTTCTATAACGAAGACAAGTCCCATGTGTCCTATGCCGATATGGAACAGGGCGAAGATCCTTCCTATGATGTTTTTGCAATGTTTGAATCCGGAAAGATCGCCATGTGCCCTCAGGGCGAATGGATGTTAAACATCCTTCTGGAAGATCAGACTTCCGTCCACTGGGATGTAGCTCCCATGCCGGTTCCGGAAGGTGTTGAAAGTGGCACCAGCTGGGGTCAGTACCAGTTTGTGGCCATGGGCTCTTCCTGTACGGATCCTGATGCTTCATGGGTATTTATGAAGTTCTTCTGTGGCAGGGAAGGTTCCCTGATCCGTGCCCAGAATGCGATCATCCCTGCCTATACAGACGACGATATCATCCGGGAATATTTAAGTGCAGCCCAGACCGAGCACGCTCGCTACTTCTTTGATGCCAAGAAATATCAGGAGCAGCTTCCCCTGAAGGGATATGAAGATACCCGCCAGGCCTTTGCGGATCTGGTAACTTCCTATATGATGGGAGAGATCTCCCTGGATGAATGTATGGATGCTTTCGATACACAGCGCCAAAGTTTCTTCCAATAACTTCTGAAAGTGATGACCCTGCAGGGCCATCACTTTTTTTCATTGGGGAGAGCGCAAAATGGCTACTCCGTATGCATCCAGGTTCAAAGCATCTCCTTGTGTGATCGTCTTGCCGGTAAGCATGTCCAGACCGCAAAGCCGCCTGTCTGCAGGCAGTGATATGCTTTTTCGCCCGTGGTTTAATACAAAGGTATATCGATAAGTGCCGTTACTTCTGTCCGTTACCTCGATCTCTTCGGGATATACTGCTGCATCCCCTGTTATGATCCCCAGCGATACGGCGATCTTCTTTAAGAAATCCCTGTAAAAATCCGGCCCGCATTTGGTTCCCAGATAGTATACGTTTCCTCTGTCGGTGCGATTACAGGTAAGTACCGGTGTCCCCGCATAAAAAGCTTTTTCATAGGTAGCCAGCACCTCTGCCCTCTCCGGGTGGCTGATGGCAAATACATGCTTACATGCGTAATCCCTTCCTTCCCAGTAGAAGCTGTTAAGACCGGTCTCTTCCGGCTCTAAGCCATCCGGGATCTCATCGGTTTTCTTTAATTCCAGACAGTCATATTCTTCGGTCCAGATGCCGGTCATTTCCCGTAATTCCCCGGGATATCCCCTTTGGGTGATGTTATTGTTTTCATCCGCCAAACCGGAATAAAGACTGAAGATCACGGTGCCTCCATTTTTTGCATAAGTACTAAGGCGCTCTGCCACGCCTTTTTTCACCATATACAGATCCGGTGCGATCACCAGGCTGTATTTCTCCAAATCTTCTTCGCAGCCAATGACATCTGTCGATATTCCCAGATGATAAAGGGCCCGATACCAGGTCTTTACCTCCTCCACATAATCCAGTTCCAGACACATCCCCGGCGTTGCCTCAATGGCCCACCAGTTCTCCCAGTCAAAGAGAATGGCAACTTTTGCATCCGGCAGAGTTCCCAGGATCTCTCCTAGTCCCTTCAGCTCCTGACCAAAGGATGCAAGTTCCTTATAGGTCCTGGTCTGGTCACTTCCCGAATGGCTGATAAACGCCCCATGGAAGGTCTCACATTCTCCCCTGCACTGACGCATCTGGAAAAACATCACCGTGTCTGCCCCGTGAGCCATGGCCTGATAACTGATCTTCCGCATCTCTCCCGGTCGTTTTAAGGTAGGGTAGGTATACCAGTTGGAAACCGAAGGTGTCTGCTCCATCAGTGCAAAGGGCCTGTCATTTTTCAGCCCACGCATCAGATCATGCTTCATGGCAATATCTGCGGGATCTTCTCCTGCTGCCGGATAATTGTCCCAGGAAATAAAGTCCAGATACGGTGCCCAGGCTTTATAATCCAGTTCCTTGTAATGTCCCATAAAATTAGTCGTTACGGAAGCATCGGGAATAAAGCTTCGGATCGCCTTCACCTCCGCCCGGTAATTGTCCAGAAGGCTTTGAGTGGTAAAGCGATAAAAATCCAGGGTAATACCGGGAAACTGACTCCGTTTTTCTTCCAGATGCTCGGTCAGCGCATTGGGTAGCTGGATCTCTTCCCAGTCATAAAAGGTATGGCTCCAGAAGGCAGTATTCCATATGTCGTTAAGTACTTTTAAGGTACCATAGCGATCTTTTAACCATACACGAAAGGCTTTGGCACATTGCTCACAGTAGCATCTGCCACCGTATTCATTACTGATATGCCATGCCACAATGTTTTTTTGGTCTTTATAGTGTTCTGCCAGTTTTCCCGCCAGGGCAGCAGAATACTTCCGGTAGGTGGGACTGTGGGGGCAGGCATTGTGTCTGCCGCCGAATCTGTGTTTCCTGCCTTCAAAGTCTGTCCGTAAAATATCCGGATACCGGTGGGCCATCCATGCAGGCATGGCGGCCGTGGAAGTCGCCATCACAATGTTCATCCCGTTGGCGCTCACCTGCTCCACGATCCGGTCCAGATCCCGGAAATCATAGGTATTTTCATCCGGCTGTAATTTTGCCCAGCTGAACACATTCAGCGTTACAACATTTGCGGATACCCCTTTTAACAGCCGCATATCCTCTTCCCGCACTTCCTGCGGCCACTGTTCCGGATTGTAATCCCCTCCGTACAGGATTTGTTTGATGTCGTCCTTGTTGATCATGAATCCCCCTTTTTGCTGCTTGCATTTTCCTGTGAAATCTCTTTCTATCCCTTAAGACCCGTATGGGCAATCCCTTCAATGAGGTATTTTTGTGCGGAACAATAGATGATCAGGATCGGGATCAGAGAGCATACCGTTCCTGCCATGATCAGACCGTAATCCGTCATATACAGGGATCGGAAAGATGCCAGACCCAGCTGAATGGTCTTGTACCGGTCATTATCCAGATAGATCATGGGTGCAAGATAATCGTTCCACATAAAGGTAAAGGTAAATACGATCAAAGTTGCCAGCCCCGGTTTGCAAAGCGGCAGGATGATCTTAAAATATCCGCGGAATTCTCCGCAGCCGTCGATCCTGGCCGCTTCCACCAGATCCGAAGGGATTCCCAGCATAAACTGCTTTAACAAAAATACACCGAAGGCCGAAAACAGGTTCATGATAATGATGGATTCCGGATGATTATAGAATCCCAGAGCTTTATTGATCATAAACTGCGGGATCATAATGGCATGCCAGGGCACCATCATGGTTCCCAGAAACAGCATGAAGATCAGATCCCTTCCCGGGAATCTTAATTTGGCAAAGGCGTAACCTGCCATGGAACAGGTGGCGCACTGCCCGAAGGTGACGATCACGGAATAGATCAGTGTATTTAGGTAGTACCGCGGAAAAGGGATCTCCGTCCATACACGGTAATAATTCTTTATGCGGATGGGATCCGGGATCCACCGGATGGGATATAAAAATACCTCATTGTTATTTTTAAAGGATGCGCTGATCATCCACAGAAAGGGGACTACCATGACCACGACCAGAAGGGCCAGTACCAGGAATAAAAGCACCTTTCCGGGCGTTATACGATCCTTTTTACTTTTCTTTATCTGCTTCATCTCATATCTCCTCATCAGTCACCGGAATGTACCCAGTATTTTTCTCCAACAAACTGGATGATGGTGATCACCAGGATGATGGCGAACAGGAAGTAGGCTTCTGCAGAAGCATAGCCGAATTTCATATATTCAAAGCCTTCCTGATAAATACGATAGACCAGTACGTTAGTGGCCCGTCCCGGTCCGCCTTCCGTCATGATATTGATCAGATCAAATACCTGAAAGGAATTGATCACCGACAGGATCAGGATCATAAAGGTGGTAGGCGATAAAAGAGGCAAAGTGATCCGGAAAAACTTTGTCAGACGTCCTGCTCCGTCCACTTCTGCCGCCTCATACAGTTCTTTGTTGATTCCCTGCAGTCCGGCCAGAAAAATGATCATGTAATAGCCGGCCATTTTCCAGATGGATACGATCATGACTGCAGGAAGTGCCCCTGTAGTGGAAAGAAGCCATCCCGGCAAGGATTCCTCCGGCATGCCCACGGAACGCAGAAAGTTGTTAATAGGGCCCACCTTGGGATTAAACAGCAGCGTCCAGATGATACCAACGGCCACACTGGAAGTGATATAAGGGAAAAAATAGAAGGTCTTAAACAGATTGGCGCCACGTATCCCGGTATTGACCGCTACTGCCAGAAGAAGTGCAAAAATAATGGTAAGCGGTACGGTTCCCAGGGTATATAACACGTTGTTTTTCAGGGAGACCAGAAAATATCCGTCACTGAACATGCTGATATAATTCTTAAAGCCGATAAAATCCATCTGCTTAAAACCGTTGTAATTGGTCAGGGAAATGTAAAATCCCATAAAAATGGGGATCAACATAAAGGTAAAAAACAAAAGAAAGCTGGGTGCCAGAAAACAGTATCCGGCGATCACTTCGCTTTTCCTGTATTTGATCTTCCCCTTTTTGTCTGGTTTGTTCATAATTGTCCTCTCAAAAGGCTATAAAATTGCTTTTCATACAAGAAGTGGGGAAGACTCTTTGGAATCCTCCCCATCTTCTGTTCATCCTATATACAGAATTTACATAGTAACCGAAAGCGGTTTACTGGCCGATGCCTGCTGCCTGTGCCTCGAAATCAGCCATACATTTATCGATATCTTCTTCGCCCAGGAAATAAAGCTGTGCATTCTCGTTAAATACGTTCAGATATTCGGAATAGTTGGTGGTGTTGGGCTGTTCCTGTACCTTGATGGCATCAAAGAGAACGGCTGCGGATTCCTTGCCGGATGCTTCGATGAGAGACTTCTTTGCTGCATCGTTGCTGTAGGCATGGATCATACCGGTGGATGCATAAATGGAAGATCCTTTCTCGCCACACAGATAGCTGAGGAAATCATACGCTTCATCGGGATGCTTGGTTCCGGAAGTGATGGCTGCAAACTGGAACTGACCCCAGCTGGTGCCTGCCGTAACACCTTCCGGTACGGGCATGGGAGCAACTTCCCAGTTCACATTGGTTTCGCCCTTTTCCGTTGCCTGCATGATCATGTTGACGCACCATTCACCATTGGGAAGCAATGCCACATGGCCGTTTTCAAATTCAGAGATGTAATCATAGATACCGGACTGTACGTCTGCATAGCTATAATGAGAACCGTTAGTCCACAGCGTATTTAACAGTTCGATGGACTTACGAAGATTGGTGGTATCGGATACGTCTGCATATTCACCGTGCTGTACTGCGTAGAATACATAGATCCAGGGTACCCAGAAGCCTGCATACAGAGGACTTCCGTCTGCTGCGGTCTTACCCTTTAAGCCTTCTGCAACCTTCAGGGAATAATCAATGTACTCTTCCCAGGTCAGCTGTCCGGGTGCTTCCACACCGGCTTCCTTTAACAGATCCGGATTGTAGAACAGTGCCCAGCAGGTGGTTCTGGTAGGTAATGCATAGAATTTTCCGTTTACGGCACTGGTTTCCCACATGCTGCCGTACTTGGAAGTATCAATACTTTCATCTTTTGCCACACGATCGGTCAGATCCAGAAGTGCTCCGGCTTCCGCGTACTGTGTACTCTGGGCCACGCCACGGATATCCACCAGATCCGCATCGGTTTCACCGGCAAGCATTACCTTCAGCTTGTCGTCATAATCATTGGCAGGAACCACGTTAAGATTCACCGTAGTGCCTCTGCCTTCTGCATTGTAAGCATCTACAACCTTGCGGATGTAATTCTCTTCATCAGACCAGATGTAGAAATTCAGTGTTACATCCTCACCGGACTTTGCCGATGTAGCTGCGGCGGAACCACCGCAACCGGTCAGGGACAGAACCATGGATGCTGCCAATCCCAGTGCCAGAAATTTCGTAAACCTTCTCTTCATAATAAAAGACCCCCTAAGCCTGAAATGAATTTGTGCGCAAAAACCTTTTGTTTTTGCCGGTTATTGTTTACAAATTCATCCTAGCCCCAACGGGGGTCTCCCATAAGGTTGAAATTTTATCCACCCCTGAAAAAATGCTGTATCTATCAAGGTTTCTCCGTCCCGAAAATATCAGGGAACAGTGCTGCGAAGGCTTCATGCCGATTGCAGTTCTCCAGTGCCAGATCCTTTGGCATGGCCATAAAGGCTTCCTTTCCCAGCTCTTCTATGGCAGGCTTTAAGATATACTTTTCCTCCAGCGGATAAAGCACGGCTCTCTGGCGAAAATGCAGGACATACCGTTCTTCTTCCGTCATTTCCGGGAAATGATCGGCACAGATCTTATCCATCAGTTCCTTCGCATAGTCCATTTCCCAGTGATGAGACCAGCGCTTTCCGATGATCCGGGCAAAGGATGCCCAGGTCCCGTCCTCTCTCGGGTATACCATCCCCATAAATCCCGTGTCTTTATAAGACCAGAGCGTAAAGGGAATGTCATAGTCCTTAAAGATCTGCAAGGTGCTTCGGATCATGGGAAGGACCTTATCGATCCCCTGCGTGCGGATCTCATATCCTGCTTCTCCGCAAAGCACCGGACGCCCGAAAGGTTTTAACCCCTCCAGGAGCTGTTCCATGATCTTACGAAAGCAGGCATCCCGCTGTTGATCTGTGTAGGTGTCTTCATAAAGATCCTCCTGCCAGACGGTGGGATAAAAATGATAGGTAAGCGCCGTCTGTTCATCCGGGATGGGATTGGGAATGCAGGTAAAATCCGCAGCAAAATGATCCCCTTCCAGGAAGATCACATGCTCCCTGTCATATTTTCGGATCTCTGCCGTACATGCTTCATACAGATCGGCAATGTATTTTCCCGCCTCTTTATTGCGGATCCCCGTGGAGAGATCCTTCGCATCCGCTTCCCCTGTAAGAAGCTCCGGGATCACGAAGGGCTCGTTTAACAGATCGTATCCTAAAATGCAGGACCGATCCCTGTATCTGCG
>JAIKYN010000285.1 GCA_024683155.1 Lachnospiraceae bacterium
GTAGGAATCCAAATCCGGGATCAAAATGAAAAATCCATCCAGTTCTACATCATCGGTAAACTGGGTCTGGATCAGAAGAATCTTGTCTCCCATAATACCAAACTGGATCGCAGGCACACTTAAGATAGCCGTTGCCATATCGATAGCGATATCCGGAATGGTAGGATAAATCTTCATATTGGTCATGGTAGAAAGAGAGTTCAGATAGGAACCACAGATGATGTTGCCTACTTCCTTCATGGCCGAAAGCTCCATCTCGTTAAATTCGTCTCCGTCAGGTTCCTGCATCATCAGCTTATTCACCAGGATCTTGCCGGTTTCCTTCTTTGTAAGGAACATCATGCTTCCGGTGATATCGCCTTCTACGCCAAGATAAATACCGACCATGACCTGATCGTCACCGCCGAGTTTATCACCAAGGTCACGGAACTCTGCCAATGTAACCTGCGGTACCTTCATATCTACTTTCGTCTGCAGCATGGACGCAAGCGCTGTCGTCGCATTTCCCGCACCGATATTTCCAAGTTCTTTAAATACATCAAAGTATTGAGCTGTAAGCTCATCCAAACTCATATCCTGAATCATAAGAATGCCTCTCCCACATTTGTGTTGAAACAGAATCCTTCCCTCTGATATTACCAGAAATACTCCCGAGAGCGCACACACTCCCGGAAGTACTCTAATTTACATCATGCGACGCTTATGCTTGTTCTGTTGACAGAAGTGCATTCAGGTCAAGGATGGATACCAAAGTATCATTTACCTTACCAACGCCCTGCAAATAAGTTGCACGGTCATCTTTTGACTTGGCGATCCGATCGATATCATCGGAGTTCATGGTAATAACTTCACGAACTTCATCTACGATGATTCCGATCCGTCCGTACTCCTCTGCCTTTACGATGATGATCCTGGTCTTATTGGTGTACTCATCCGGTTCGATCCCGATCTTCAGTCTCATGCTGATCACAGGGATAACCTCACCACGAAGGTTAATAACACCTTTGATATACTCTGCAACTTTGGGAACACGGGTCATGCTCTGCATACGAACTATGTTATCGATATAGCTGATGTCGATGCCGAACTGCTCATCTCCCATTTTTACAATGATATATTGGATTAATGTAGCACTCGTTTCTAAAGCTTCCATCTCTATTCTCCATTTCCGCTCGTAAGCTTAAATCAATGCGTTAGCATCCAGGATCAGGGCAACTTCGCCATCACCTAAGATCGTTGCGCCGGATATGATCTTGTTCTTGTTAATGTAGGTACCCATGGACTTAATAACGATTTCCTGCTGTCCGATCAGCTCGTCAACAACAAGTCCTGCGTACTTATCGCCCTTCTTAACAATAACAACCACCATGCTCTCTTCGTCTTCCTTGGGATTCTCAAGATCAAGCACCTGAGAAAGCCGAACCAGAGGAATAACGTTTCCACGGAGATTGATAACTTCTTTGTTCTGTACCAGCTTGATATCCTCGGTGCGGACATCTTCGATGGTCTGAATGGAACCAAGAGAGATCGCATACTTCTCTTCTCCCACAACAACCATGAGAGCCTGTACGATAGCCAGTGTAAGAGGAAGTCGGATGGTCCAGGTACTGCCTTCGCCAAGCTTACTCTTAACTTCTACTTCACCGCTTAAGGATTCGATCTTGGAACGAACTACGTCAAGTCCAACGCCTCGTCCGGAAACATCCGTGATCTTCTTTGCGGTAGAGAAGCTGGGCAGGAAGAGCAGATTGATGATATCCTTATCTTCCATGGTCTGTGCCTGCTCGGGAGTAATGGTTCCTCTCTCAATGGCCTTGGCACGAACGGCTTCTACATCAATACCGTTACCATCATCTCTTACTTCGATAACGACATTGTTACCTTCCTGATAAGCATCCAGGAAAATGGAACCTACCGGATCCTTGCCTCTCTGGCGTCTTACATCTTCCGGTTCAAGACCGTGGTCTGCGGAATTACGGATCAAGTGCATCAAAGGATCACCGATCTCATCCACAACGGTACGATCCATCTCTGTATCTTCACCACTCATGTACAGTTCCATCTTCTTATCCAGCTTCTTGGACAAGTCACGGACCATACGAGGGAATTTGCTGACAACGCTTTCGATGGGCACCATTCGAACCTTCATAACCGATTCATGAAGGTTGGTGGTAATGCTCTCCAGATATTCCAGCTGCTCATTGATGGCACTGTTATCGGAAGAGCCTTCCTTACTGCTGGTTGCGGCAGCTTCCAGGGAGTTCTTTGCAATGATCAGCTCGCTGACCAGATTCATCAGAACATCCAGTTTTTCAATATCAACACGAACCGTACGTCCTACTACCGGCTTGGAAGCCTGTTTCTTGCCTGCATCTGTCTTTGCGGGTGCTGCCGATCCGGCAGGTGCTGCAGGTGCAGTGGTCGCTGCGGGAACAGGAGCATTGGTTGCTGCAGGTGCTTCTTCTGTCTTAGCCTCTTCCTTCGCTTCTTCTTTTTCTCCGGAGAAATCAGCTGCAGTCACTTCTTTACCGGTTGCACCTTCGATCTCGGAAACACTCTTAACAGCGGTTAAAGTATTCTCCAAAGTATCCTCGGTTACAACGACCAGACTGAAATCAAAATCGAACTTCTCGTCCTCGATATCCTGAGCGGAAGGCTCGGAAATAAGGATCTCACCGTTCTCTTCAATTGCTTTAAATACAAGGAATGCACGAGCTGCCTTCAGCACACAGGATTCCTGCACCTTTACGTCGATACCGTAAACATGCTTGCCCTGTTCGGAAGCTTCTGTGATCACCTTCTGCTGGGTGCTGTCCAGATGGATCTTTGCCCATCCTGCGCCTGCAGGTGCCTCAGCCTTCTTTTCTTCCTTGGCTTCTTCTGCGGGAGCTGCTGCTTCTGCTCCGCCTTCGGAAGGCTTGATGCAGTCATTCAGCATCTTGATGATCGCTTCGTTATCGTTGGTTCCTTCATCCTGGGATTCCTGAATATTTCCAACGTATCCCTCTAAGGCATCCAGACACTGAAATAAAATATCAATCATGTTTGACTGGATCTTGATGTTTCCGCTGCGAACCTCGGAGAAAACATTCTCCATGTCATGGGTAAGCGTCTGCATTCTCTTATAACCCATGGTTCCTGCCATACCCTTAAGGGAATGGGCAGCACGGAAGATCTCGTTGATAACATCCATGTTATCCGGTTCCTGTTCCAGCTGCAGGATCTGTTTGTTCAGATTTTGCAGGTGTTCTCTTGACTCGTCAAGAAAAATTTCCAAATACTGACTGACATCCATCTTGCAATTCCTCCATCATTCTTTATCGGACACCCACACTCATGATGATCTCCTGTGCGATGTCTTCAAGTCCTACGACCTGATTGGCCAGGCCGCTGTTCACAACGCTCTTGGGCATGCCGTATACTGCGCAGGTACTTTCCTCTTGAGCGATCACGTGAATCTTATTTGTCTTGGACAGATTCTTAATGCCTTCAGTGCCATCTGCACCCATGCCGGTCATGACAACGCATACGATCTCGTCGTACTTGCTGCCGATCAAAGACTCGTACATATAATTGGCGCAGGGCTTAACCCCCTCTCTGGTCGGTTGGTCAGAATAGAATATATTGACTCCGGGCTTCTTGGGATCCACATTCATGTGGGCTCCGCCACGGGCAATATAAACATGTCCTTTTTCCAATGCATCTCCATCTTCTGCTTCCTTCACCGACACCTCGCTCAACGAATCCAGACGTTCTGCCAGAGACTTGGTAAAGCCCTGCGGCATATGCTGAACGATCAGGATGGGAGCATTGATGTTCTTCGGTAATTTAGGAACCACAGACTGAAGTGCTTTGGGACCTCCGGTGGAACTTGCAATGGCGATAAGCTTGTTTCCGGTCGTCGTAGAGTGTTTGCTGACCAGCTGGACCAGCTTCTTCGACTCCTGGATCTTCTGGATACTGAAGGTATTAACAAATCGCTGTTCTTTTCCGTTAGCCACCGCTGCCAGAAGTCTGAGGAAATCATTCTTAAAGGAATCTTCCTTACAGTTCAGAGCGTTGCTCGGCTTGTGGATAAAATCCAGGGCGCCCAGTTCCAGGGCATCCATGGTGACCTTCGCGCCTTCTTTGGTATCCGTACTGGCCATGAGGACCTTTGCAGCGATCTTGTTTCGCTGCAGCTCCTTTAAGAGCTCCAATCCGTTCATGACCGGCATGTTTACATCCAGCACGACTGCGTCATAACGATTCTTTTTCAGTAGTTCCAGTGCTTCCTTACCGTCCTTGGCACGATCCGCAACTTGGAATCTTCCGTCTGA
>JAIKYN010000294.1 GCA_024683155.1 Lachnospiraceae bacterium
CTCCACATTTGCACCATCGGCGGTTCCAAGAGTTACGGCGCCGTTCAACATGAATTTCATGTTACCGGTTCCGGATGCTTCCTTGGAAGCTAAGGAGATCTGCTCGGAAATATCGCAGGCAGGGATCATCTTCTCTGCATAGCTTACATTGTAGTTTTCCACCATAAGTACGGTCATATACTGATTTACATCGGGATCATTGTTAACGATCTCCTGCAGTACCAGCAGCAGGTGGATGATATCCTGGGCGATCACATATGCAGGAGCAGCCTTTGCACCGAAGATAAACGTCATGGGTACCGGAGGCTTCTTGCCGGCTTTGATCTCCAGATACTTATGGATGATGTACAGCGCGTTCATCTGCTGACGCTTGTACTCATGCAGTCTCTTGGACTGGATATCAAATACGGAATCGGGATTTAAAGTAACCCCTTCCTTCTCCTTTACGTAAGCTGCCAGATCTTCCTTGCGGTGACGCTTGATCTCTTCGAGCTTATCCAGAACTTCCGCATCATCCTTAAAAGCCAGCAATTTCTCCAGATCATCCGCATTCTTACGATAGCCGTCACCGATCTTCTCTGAGATAAAGGAAGCCAGTTCCCGGTTACAGGACAACAGCCATCTGCGGAAGGTGATCCCGTTGGTCTTATTGTTGAACTTCTCGGGATAGATCTTGTAGAAGTGATGTAACTCTGTCTCCTTCAGGATATCGGTATGGATGGCAGCAACACCGTTTACGGAGAAACCGTAGTGGATGTCAATATGTGCCATATGCACTCTCTTATCCTTATCGATGATCTGTACCTTGGGATCTTTATACTTTGCACGAACCCGCTTATCCAGCTCCTTGATGTAAGGGATCAGCTGGGGAACCACCTTCTCCAGGTACGCAAGCGGCCACTTCTCCAGTGCTTCTGCCAGGATCGTGTGGTTGGTATATGCACAGGTTTTGGAAACCACGTTAATGGCTTCGTCCATGGTAAATGCCTTATCCTCTACCAGGATACGGATCAGTTCCGGGATCACCATGGTAGGATGGGTATCGTTGATCTGGATCACTGCATAGTCGTAGAGCTTGCGCAGGTCATATTTATGTTCCTTCATCTCATGAAGGATCAGCTGTGCTGCGTTGCTGACCATGAAATACTGCTGATAAATACGCAGCAGATTTCCGGCTTCATCGGAATCATCGGGATACAGGAATAAGGTCAGGTTCTTCTCGATGTCTTCCTTATCGAAATCAATGCCTTTCTTTACCAGGCTTTCGTCTACGGATTCGATGTCGAATAAGTGAAGCTTATTGACCCCGTTGTTATATCCCACAACATCGATGTCATAGAGTCTGGACTTTACCTTCCGGTCTCCGAAATGGATATCAAAGGAAATATCCCGTTTAGTCAGCCAGGAATCCTTCTGCATCCAGGCATCCTTCTCGGCGGTCTGCAGATGATCCTTGAACACCTGCTTAAACAGGCCGTAATGATAATTCAGGCCGATACCGTCGCCGGAAAGGCCTAAGGTTGCAATGGAATCCAAAAAGCATGCGGCCAGTCGTCCCAGGCCACCGTTTCCTAAAGAAGGCTCCGGCTCGATCTCTTCGATCCGGGAAAGCTCCTTGCCGTATTTCTTCAGAATGTCTTCGGTCTGCTGATAGATCCCGCAGTTGATCAGGTTGTTGCTCAGCAGCTTACCGATGAGGAACTCTGCGGAAATGTAATATACTTTCTTCTGTCCCTCGATCTTATTGGTCAGGGAAGTGATCTCCTTTACCAGCTCCAGCAGTGCAAAATACACCTGTTCATCACTGCAGTCGGCGATCCCTTTCTGAAATCTCTCGTTGCAAATAGTCTTCAGACGATCTTCCATATTCATCTGGATCACGTCTCTGGATAATACTGATGGTGCCATAAGGTCCTCCTTGTCTTAAAACGATCATTCCTACATGATCACGTCTTCATACTTCATTCGTACCAGTGTGTGGGGAAGGGTTAGTGCTCTTCCCTCGCTTCCACCCAGCAAATTGTGCAATTCCGTCATGGCTTCCGCAGATACATTTTCAAAGTCCTGCTTCACCGTGTTCATCTGTTTTCCTGCATATCCCATAAGGACGATGCCGTCAAACCCGCATACCGGCCGGAAGATATCCATCTCCATAAGGGCCCGCATGGCTCCGATGGCCATCAGATCCGACGCACACACCACCGCGCTGTAACGCTTAGCAAACCGCAGGGTCAGTTCCCGGGCTTTCTTCTCACTGAAGTCGCCGTATACGATCTTAAGTTTGTAGCCTTCTTCTTTGGCCAGCTCCTTAATGCCTGCGATCCGCTCTCCGGTCACATAGCCGCTTTCTTCTCCCGCGATGTACAGGATCTTGCTGCAATCGTTCTGCTCCGCTGTCTTTAGGACCACATCCTTCTGGGCCTGCCGGTTGTCAATACTGACGCTGGAAATGTTCGGGCCGGTCATTGGCGCATCCACCAGTACGAACTTGAATTTATCGGTCTTCAGAAGCTCCAGCAGAGCTTCGTCTTCCCGGTCCATACTGTAAATGATGATCCCGGATACCCCCTGGGTCTCGAAGTAACGGATGATGTCCTCCACGCTTTTATCTTCCAGCATGGAATAGAACACCGTCACCACATCCATGGACAGGGCTCTGGCTCTCTGAATGGCGCCTGCGATATACTGCATGGCGATCTCGTCTGCTGCATTGGTGCGCTTGTTTAGCTTCAGCAGCAGTGCCACCCGTCCGGACTGCTTGGAAGATAAGGCCGCCGCAATGGTATTGGGAACAAATCCCAGTTCCTCAATGGCCTGCTCTACCTTCACCCGCGTCGCTTCGCTGACATTGGGATAGTGGTTGATGACTTTGGAAACAGTGGAGATCGCTACGCCTGCATGGGCTGCCACGTCTCTGATAGAAACCATAGGTCATTCCTTTTCTTAGTATTTTCTTCCAGAAAACGTTTTTCGGAAAACGTTTTCCAACAATCCCATAATAAATGCTCCTCTTTTTCTTGTCAAGCCAAAAACTGCAGGAAAATATTTTCCGAAAAGCCTGCAGAAAAAATCTCCCGGATCCCCATGACAATCTGCTGCCGATGTTTCTTCAAATCCCTTGTTTTCTAAGGTAAAATAGTTCTGTAAGTTCCTCAAATACAACCTTTGAAAGGAAAGCAAAACCATGACCAGACAGGAAAAGGAACAAAAACAGCTGCAAAAACTTAATGCGGAAGCAGCCCGCAAGAAACCCCTGCATTACATCGGGTTTGCCATGGTGGTCCTCACCATCATCTATATCGTGGATGAGATCACCTCTAACATGAACGCTGCCATGCAGCCCTATGCGCTCTTCGATCTGTTTCATATCACTTCCAGAGATGTGAACTCTTCCGAGTACACCAACGCTTTTAATGTAGTGGCTCCCATTCAGGTGTTCTCCAACATGCTTCTGATCATCACCCCGTTCTATAAAGCGTTATCCGACAAATACGGCCGCCGCCTGTTCCTGATGATCAATACCGTGGGCATGGGCCTTGGTATGTGCGTGGTCATGACCGCGCAGAACGTTGCCTGGTATATTCTGGGTATGCTGTGCATGATGTTCTTTACCCCCAATGATATGCAGGTGCTCTACATCATGGAGACCGCTCCCAAGGAGAAGCGTGCAACCTACAGCTTTATCGCCAAGGGCATCGCGCTGGTAAGTGTATCCCTCATCGGTGTCTTCTCCCGTATGTTCCTTACCGATACCGACGCTTCCAGCTGGAGGATGGTATATCTCATCCCCGTCGTGGCAGCCCTGGTAGTTGGTGTCCTTTCCTTCTTCTTCCTGCGGGAGACACCGGTATTTTTAGAGCAGCGTATCAGTCTTTTATCCTTAACGGAAGACCAGCGAAAAGCGCAGGCAGAAGCGGATAAAAAAAGCGCCACTTCCGAAGAAGGTGGCGTTTTCAAAGCACTCCGCTTTATTTTTACCAATCGGCAGCTGCGCTGGATCTTCATTGCAGGCTTCATTTTCTTCGCAACCACCTTCTATACTTCCTATTATGCAACCGTACTGGAAGGCGCCATGACCACGGAAATGGTGGCTACCGCTCTTGTGGTCTATCCTTTGTTTAACGGACTGATCACCATCCTCAGCGGCTTCTTCTCCGATAAGCTGGGACGTAAGAAAGTATGTCTGCTCCTTGGCTCTCTGGCCATCGTCGGCCTTCTTGCCTTTGTACTTTCCTGCCGCCTGGGTCTTGGTCCCATTGCCGCCGGTATCGCTTACGGTTGTTCCATCGGCGGTCTCTGGTCCATGTCCGATACTCTGATCCTGACCATGCCTGCGGAATCTTCTCCTTCCGGCATGCGTTCTTCCGTAATGGGAACCATCTCCGTTCTCATCGGTGGCGGTATGTTCATCGGTCAGGCTCTGTTCATCGTATGCCAGAACTTCCTGCCCATGGACGTGCTGTTCATGATCATCTGTCTGCCCTTCATGGCCCTCAGTCTTCTGATCCTTATGGTCAAGGTGAAGGAAACCAAGGATGCGGACCTGGACAACATTACGGCAGATACCTATAAATAACCGG
>JAIKYN010000312.1 GCA_024683155.1 Lachnospiraceae bacterium
ATATTGACAAGGATACCGAGATCCTGGAAGAGGTTCTGGTACATCTTCGCAGTATGAGAGATACCTGGAAACAGGTCATGGAGCAGAACAAAGTAAAGAAGCATGCATAAACTGCAGAAGTATCTATAACCTGCAGAAACAAATATAAACTGCAGAAGACTCCGGTGAAGATCGGTGCATAGCAAAAGGATTTGCGGAGAGGCGTTGGCCTCTCCGTTTTTTTGACAATCCCTCTCATTATCTTATAATAAAAGTAACAGAAAACAACGAAGGAGAACGCCTATGAATGAAGCTGAAGTTCGCAATTACCTGCATATTTTAACGGACAGTCTGAAGAAGAAGATCGAGATCCTGCTTTCCATTGAAGCATCCTGTAAACGTCAGGCAGAAGTCATTCAGGCGGAACCCTTTGATATGGACCAGCTGGATGAAACCTTTGAGGAGAAGGGGCGTCTCATAGATGCCTTAGGGGAGATCGATGACGGTTTTTCTTCTGTCTATGATCGGATCAAAGGCGAACTGGAAGCGCATAAAGAACTGTACAAACAGGAGATCCTCACCATGCAGGAGCAGATCCGCAGGATCACGGATATGAGCGTATCCATTCAGGCCCAGGAGATGCGTAACCGCAGTGGTATTGACAGCAAGGTTGCCATGCGCCGTCAGGAACTGGGACGCAAACGTAGTGCAAACCATGCAGCACAGACCTATTTCCAGAATATGTCCAAGACCGGAGCGATCCTGCCACAGTTTATGGACAAGAAAAATTAGAAATACATAGATCAAGAAATAGAGAGATCAAGAAATAGAGAGATCAAGAAATAGAGAAATAAAAAAATACAGAGATAGAAAAACAATCGATACAGGTAAAACCGTGAAAATAAAAACCGTCTTCCGTCCGCATAGGTAACGTAACTATCGCAGAAGGAAGACGGTAATTTTTTATCTTATTCCTGATCTGCAGGGACAGAATCTGTTGCCTGCAGAAAGGCTATTTACCGGAACCGTTGTCCGGGTGAACCTTCTTCACCAGATCCAGGTAAAATTCTGCCATGGTGCAGTTCATATAAGGTCCGATCCATAAAAGACCAAGGCCCAGTGTCATGATCCCCAAAAGAATCATGGGAATAAAGCTTAAGATCACACGCATCAGGCGCCATTTATTGCCCTTCATCAGCTTTATGCTGAGAGCAAAGGCCTCCTTTGTATGATATCTGGGGAAGTCCAGGAGGATGAAGTACACCTGGGAAAACATCAGGCTGACTATGATAACCGGGATACCCAACACCACCAGAAGAATACTCATAATGATGAGGTAGGTATCGCTGCCGGTGCTGTAATACAGGTTCAGGAATACTTCCTCGGGAATGGTAAATAAGCTGGTGAGCAACGCAAGAATAAGAGCTGTCTGTGTGATCGCGGCATTCTGTTCTCCGCTTTGCCGAAAACCGTTAAATAAGTCGGATACGCTGGTGGGTTTCCCGGACGCAACGCTTAAGTACTGGTAAGACTCGCCATAGGAGAGGATACCGGCCAGCAGGTTGATGAGGATATAGATCAGATAGTAAATGATCAGTCCGGCCATGGAAGAAGTATCTGCGATGGAGGCAACGATCCTGGAAAGGAACCATACCAGTAACTGCGCAATGATAACAGATGTTACTAATTGCGGATAATTGCCAAATAAGTGCTCTTTTGCAAAGGATTTCAGATCGGAGACAGTCAGATGTGAATTCATATGCTACCTCCGTAAATCTGCTGCATAAACTGATCAAAGGGCATGCCGTAACGTTGTTCAAACATTTCCATGAACATCCGGTTATAAGAAGGCACATTGAGGATCAGATAGATCGCTGCAATATAAATGGCCAGATGGATCACAATGGCAATGCCGCCACAGATCATGGCCCCTTTTGCTCCGTCTCTGTAATGACGGTTGACACCTTTACTCAGAACACCAAAGATGATCGCCATACCTCCGAAAATCATGGGAAGGACCGGCTGCAGGGAAATGGCTGTCAGGATACTGATCAGACCCAGCACTTTGGCCATCCTTGCAAAACGAAAATGGCTGTCATAATTGGAATAAACATCATGATTGTATAAATCCATAGAAAACCTCTCGGCTACATAATTAAATCAAAGTAATTGTACCATTGTTTCCACCGAAAGTGTATACTTAGAAGGAACAGAAAAATCCGTAACAAGGCGAAAATACTGGATTTCTCTGTATATGCTATTACAAAAGGAGTAACATATTTTTTTATGAACATTCATCAGGTGATCGCCAAAGAATTAAGCATCAAACCTTCCCAGGTGGATGCAACCGTGAAATTGATCGATGAGGGAAATACCATTCCCTTTATTGCCCGCTATCGTAAGGAGGTTACAGGCTCTCTCAACGATGAAGTCCTTCGTAACCTGTATGAGCGCCTCCAGTATCTGAGAGGTCTGGAAGAACGTAGAGAAGCCATCTTAAACAGCATCGAAGAGCAGGGGGTGATGACGGAGGAACTGCGCACCAGGATCCAGGCAGCTGAAACCATGGTAGCTCTGGAAGATCTGTATCGCCCGTATAAGCCTAAGCGTAAGACCCGTGCCTCCGTTGCAAAGGAGAAAGGCTTAGAGCCTTTGGCAACCACCATTCTTTTACAGAATGCCAAACAGGATCTGCTGGTAGACGCCGCTGCATATGTCAGTGAAGAAAAGGATGTGAAGACGCCGGAAGAAGCACTGCAGGGAGCCATGGATATCCTGGCAGAGCAGATTTCCGATGATGCGGATCATCGTACCTGGATCCGTGAGAAGACCGTAAAGGACGGAACTCTTAGTTCCGAAGCCAAAGATAAAGAAGCGGAAAGTGTCTATGAGATGTATTACGAATACATTGAGCCTGTTAAGAAGGTGGCCGGACACCGTGTGCTGGCACTGAACCGTGGAGAAAAGGAAAAAGTATTGACCGTCAAGGTCAACGCTCCGGA
>JAIKYN010000052.1 GCA_024683155.1 Lachnospiraceae bacterium
GGCTTATAGATCAGCGCCACATAACACAGCAGATAGCTTCCGAAGGCAAAGGATAAGATGGACAGGTCGATGACCTTCTGGGTAAATACGAACAATGCATCGGTTCCCAGCAGGAAGACCATAATGGCGATAACGATGAAATACCGGCGCCAGTATAAAGCCGGCGTGGTAGCGACTTTCCAGATGAGAACGCCCAGGATCATGGCAGACAGGATGTAGGCAAATACCAGATGGGCATTGTAAAACAGATATTTAACGGTATGGAAATATACTTCCTCATGGTCGGTAATCACGGGATAGGTGGAGAAGGCATGCTTGATCACCAGATTCAGGATCATGGAGATGGAATCCAAAGTAAGCATGGTCTTTAAAACCGGCCGGAACACCTTCTGCGCTTTTAAGGGGAATGCAGTATACTCCGTACAGAAACGGAGCATGTAATAGATGACCCAGTTAATGGATCCGAAAAAGAGGCTGTAGGCAAAGTTCGCCACGTTCATGTTCTCCGTATGGGTCAGGATCACATTGGCGATAATGGGCACCAGGGCCCAGCAAAATGCCACACGAAGAATATCCGCGATCTTCCGCTTACTGCGGAATGTCATGGCTATACAGAAGATCTCTGCGATGGCTATGATAATGAATAAGATAGTGTAGTAACTCTTCATATCCCCTCGTTTTTCAGAAACGCATCAATGACCTGGGTCAGTTCGGTGCTGAGTTCATTGGCGATGTTCTTGTCCTTGCTTTCATAGAAGGCTTTCCGAACATCCTCGGGCACCCGTTTTCTCTTATACTTCTTCTCGATCTCCTGGAATTCCCGGAAGGTCTGCACATAGTAATTCTGTGCCCTGGCAGTATTGAAGAAGCTGTTGTGCATATTCAGTCCCTGTTTGGTGAAGGTATAATAGGTCACCTTGGGATTGGTGATCTCATTCTTATGGGAAATGATGGAAGCTCCGTCGTAGGCGATCATCTCATCATGATCTCCGTGGGTGATCAGAACCGCTGTGCCCTGCTCTGCTGCCTTATTGATCCCGTTTACTGCGGTAAGATGGGCCTGTTTTCTGCCATAGCGAAGCTCCAGTTCATACTTGGCTACAGGGAGCAGGATCCCTACGGCCTTATTCATCCGCAGCATGGTTTCCTTCATTACGTTATAGGATTCGTTGTAGCCGGAAAGTGCCACGGTAGCTGCGATCTTATGAGAGAAATTAAGGACCGCCGCAGAAGCAAAGCCGCCCCAGCTGTGTCCCATAGTGATCACCTTCAGCCCTCTGAAGCGCTCCTGACTTTCAATAAAGGTGAGGGCTGCATGCAGATCCATCACAGACTGGGTCATGCTCCGGCAGTTCTTTCCTTCGCTTCTTCCGCATCCCTTGATATCAAAGGCAAATACCTGGAAGCCTTCATCTACCATATGAAGCATGATGGACAGGTACTCTTCATGGAAGGAAAAGATGCCGTGGGTAAATACCACCAGACCTCTGGTATTGCCTGCTCCGTAGATATATCCCTGCAGGTTATACTTGCCGGAAGGGAAGGTTATCAGTTCCCGTGGATAGTTCTCTTTATAATCATTATACAGCTTTACGGTGGTATAAGGGGTTCCGTTGTAGCGCTTAAAGGTCATATGATACATGACTTCCGATGCGATCAGGCAAAGGACTACCACCACCAGAACTGCTATTAAAAGGATCTTAAGCCATAACATGGATGATTCCTCCGTACTTCCTCATGATAAAGGAAAATGGCGTAAAACACAACAAGGCGGAACCCCCATGTCATGGGATTCCGCCCAGCTTTATCTTACGAATTTCACTCTTACAGAGGCTCCGTTTTTCCGTTACGCTCCACAAGCCTGTATACTTCCGGATCCTCGTATTTATCGAACTTTCTGGGATCCTGTTTTTACCGGACTTCCGGGGATTCTGGTTTTTAACGGACTTCCAGGGAACCTGCGCTCATAAGCTTGCCGCTCTTACGATCGTACAGCAGGATGTCCTTGCCGGAGAAGGAGACTTTCTTCTTCTCACCGATCTGGAACAGGGTGTTGCCGAATACCACGCCGGTAAGCAGGAAGTTGCCAATAGCGATCTTAATGGTGCTTTCCATACCGGTAGGCATGGCACCGTAGATGGTTCCTTCCATCTCGGCTCCCGGTGCATCCAGCTGGATGGCTTCGGGACGGATGGCCAGTACCAGATCTTCGTTGGTCACTGCCACTTCTTCCTGAAGGGAGTAATCTTCTTCGTCGATCTTGGCAATGTGATACTTAAAGACTTCATCCTTATTGCCTTTCTCTACTTCCTTCTTATCCTTGCTCAGCGCAATGCGCTTTTCTTCCGCTGCCTTACTGTCTGCGTCCCTCTTTGCGAAGAACTCTTCCAGTTTGAAGGCTTCGTTGGGCGTAAAGACTGCTTTATGACCTTCCAGGATATCCAGCTCGATCTGTCCCTGTGCATTCTGAGTGGCTTTGCCTTCCACAAAGTTAATGGAAGGATTGCCTACAAAGTCCGCAACAAACAGGTTGTTGGGCCGGTTATATACATCCAGGGGTGCATCGTACTGCTGCAATACGCCGTTGTTGATCAGGCAGATCCGGGTTGCCAGGGTCATGGCTTCCATTTGATCATGTGTTACGTATACGAAGGTGGAGCCGGTCTCCAGGTGCAGACGCTGTAATTCATAGCGCATCTCCAGACGCAGCTTGGCATCCAGGTTGGATAAGGGCTCGTCCATGAACAGTACCTGGGGTTCCGGTGCCAGGGTACGGGCGATGGCGACTCTCTGCTGCTGGCCGCCGGAAAGTTCTGCGGGATAGCGATCCATGAACATTCCGATCTTAACGATGCGGGATACCCGGCGTACGGACAGATCCACTTCTTCTTTGGTCAGCTTCCGAATGCTTGTTACTACTTTGCCGTTCTTTACGATGGCACAATCCTCGTTCAGGCTCTCGCCCTTGGCTTTATGGGCTTCTTCTAAGGAAGACAGCTTGCTCTTAAGGGCGTCGCTTTGCTTCTTTGCTTCTGCCTGGGGATCTGCTGCCTCATGGAGCTTCATGTTAAAGAGCTCCTTGGCGGAGTAGATGGACAGGGTAAAGGCATCGATGAGCTTCAGCTGTGCACGGTTCTGGTCCAGCTTGCCCTTCTTATCTCTGCAGTCTTCAATGTTCTGTACAATATCTTTGGGATTCTTCAGGGCGTCGATGAGCGCCTTACATTTCCGTGCTTCAAAATCATAGCTGGGCATCTCTTCTTTTACGTTAGAGAGGCCGAAGGATATGTTCTGGTATACGGTCATGTTGGGCCACAGCGCGTAGTTCTGGAACAGAAAGCCTACTTTACGCTTGTTGGCGGGGATATTGATGCCCTGGTCGGAATCAAATACCACCTGGTCGCCGATGGTGATGCGGCCGCTGGTGGGTGTTTCCAGACCTGCGATCATACGGAGGGTGGTTGTCTTACCACATCCGGAAGGGCCCAGCAGCGTGATAAACGAATTATCGGGGATATCTAAGTCCAGATGGTCTACGGCATAGAATTTATCCCACCTCTTGGTTACGTTGGTCAGTTTTATTTCCGGCATGTTTTACTTACCTCCAATTCCTTCATCCAGACTTGCTCCGGTCAGCTTGTTGACCAGGGTGTTGCAGATCAGGATGGTGACGATCAAGATCAGGTTGATGGCGCTTGAGAATGCATACAGGCCCATTTCATCGAAGTAGTCCAGCGTGGTGGAGAGGATGAAGCCCTGGGTACAAAGGAGTAAGAACAGGGATAATTCTCTCAGGCACGTCATGAACGGAAGCAAGTATCCGCTGATGATGGAGGACTTCTGAATGGGGATGATGATCCGCACCATTCGTTTAAACCAGGAGATATCCTGGATAATGGCTGCTTCTTCTATCTCTCCGCTTAGCTGCAGCATGGAGTTTAGCGCGCTTCGGCTGGCGAAGGGAATGTACTTTACGGTACCTACGATGATCAGCAGCAGATAGGTGTTGAACAGGTTCACCCGGTCATTGGAGAACAGGATGAAATAGGCGGCACCTACTGCCAGGGAAGGCATTAAGTAAGGTAAGAATGCCATGTTGTTCACATAGTTGGCCCATTTGCTCCGACGGTTCTTGGAGACGGCATAACCGATCAGGGTTCCGATGGTTCCTGCAACCACTGCGCAGACAACGGATACTAACATGGTGCCTCTGAAGGCGTGCCAGATGGTCTTGTTAAACAGGATACCGTACTGGCCGTACATGGTAGAATCGGCATTGTCCCGGCTCATCCACCACTTGGTGGTCATGTGGGACGCATCCATGGTGTAGAGGAAGGAGTAATCTCCCGGGTTTGGCAGGAAGGTCTCGATGGCGAAGGAGATAATGGGGAAGATACTGGTAAAGAAGGTAAATACAATGAGGACAACGGCGATGACATATTTGCCCGCCTTTCCAAGATTGATCTTGGAGATCTGTCCGGATTTACCGGTTACCGTGGTGTAGCTCTTCCGGCTCTTCAGGCTCATCTGGTTAAATCCAAGGATGAGGATACCGAAGATCATCATGATGATGGCCAGGATACTGGCTTCTCCGGTGTACTTGGAGTTTAAGGACACATACTTGGTGGAAAGGGTGGTCAGTCCCAGGTAATGAGGTACCGGGTAGGAACCCATGGCACTTCCGAATACCAGCAGGATGGTGGAGAGGATGGCGGGTTTTACCATGGGAAGGGTAACCCGGAACATGATCTTCCACTTGGGGGTATCCAGAATGGTGGCCGCTTCCTCTAAGTTGGCGTCCATGTTGCGGAAGATACCGCCGATCATGATGTATGCAAAGGGTGCATAGTGAAGTCCTAAGACCACGGCACTGGGGAACAGGCCTTTGCACCACCACAGGGGCATCATTACGTTAAAGAGAGAAGCCAGGAGACCATTGCTGGTTCCGGTAATCTGATTGCTGTTAAACAGGTTCTGCCATACAACTGCCAGTGTCCACTGGGGCATGATGTAAGGGAAGATGAAGATGGAGCTTAAGTATTTCTTGAACTTCATGTTGGTCCTGGTTACCAGAAATGCCATTAATCCACCAAACAATATGGAAATCAGGCAAGTCAGGACTGCCAGTAAGACCGTATTTAATATGGGCGTCCACAGATTGGTCTTCGCCAGGCGGCTGGTAAAGAGGTCGGTGTAGTTTACAACCGAATATCCGTCCGACTGTCCGGTTAAGTGGGCATCGATGGTTCCGGGATGGATCTTGAAGGTATCCTGGATGATGGCCACGATGGGTGCGATGGTAGTGAAGGTCACTACGATACCGAACAGGAGAAGAATGACATTCTGCGGCTTCGAAAAGAAGGTCCTTATTTGATTGATTCGAATTCTTGATTTCGATGCAGGTGGCATTGTCTACCTCGTTTCTCATATAAAAACCGGCGGATCGGTGGGCTTTTTATTCAAAGTCTATCCTGATCCGCCAGCCCTTGGTTACTTGTGTATAGTATTACAATTTATATACTTTCCTGTTTTCTTTTCATTGATCTCATCTGTATTCCTTCTGTGGCCTTTCCGGCCTTGTGTGGTTGCAGAGAGGTCAGCTTGTGCCTTACATTTACTCTTCGGCACCTGTGTACTTGGTCAGCACTTCGATCCAGCTACCAACGGTGAAGGAAACGGATTCGCAGTACTTAGGATCTTCCAGTACCAGTTCGCCGGTGGTGGTCCACCAGTCATATCCACGGTCGTTCTTGCAATCATACAGTACGTTGCCGCTTTCGTCGCAGCCACCCTTGCTGTGGTTATAGGTGGTCTCGATGGCTGTTGCTACGGTAGGATTTGCGGAGTAACCGCCCATGTCCTTGCCCCATGCGGAGAAACCGTCTTCGGTACAAGTCATGTAAGCGATGAATGCGCATGCGGTCCAGGGAAGAGGACTGTTCTCTGTTACGAACAGGTAATGGCAATAGCCATAGCCGCCGATTCCGGTGTAACCATCCTGGTAAGCTGCTACCTTGATGTTATTTAAGGAAACGTCTGCGGACTCTTCTACGGAACGAAGCTTGGAGTAAACCAGAAGACCTGCCTGGTCGGTTGCGGATGCGGTAACCAGTGTGTTGCAGATCGGGCCGTCATCGGTCTGTGCATTGTAGCTTTCTACCCAAAGCTTGATCCAAGCCAGTGCGTACTTGCCGTTCTCGCCAAGGCCAAGATCGGAAGCGTCGGTTGCCATCTGATCGATGGTGGGCTGGAAGTATGCCTGCTCCTCAGCGGGCAGTGCGTCAAATGCGTCTTTTAACCAAGATGCGTACTTGTCTTCGGTTAACATGTACAGGAAGTTCTTTCCTACGATCTCGGAATCGATGTCCATGTAGAGGGCGTGAACGCCTTCGCCAACGAAATCCCAGCAGTTGTCATATACAGCGTCGCCGGTGCAGTTGTACATGAAAACTTTGTTCAGTGTCTGCAGAGGAAGATATCCTTCGTAAGCATCGGGAGTGGTTCCGTTTGCTTCTGCCCAGTCCTTGGGAATGAAGGTGTCCAGGATTCCCTGCTGAACCATCTTGGACTCGATCTGGTTACCATCCTGGATCAGGGTCATTGCGAAGGTTCCGGTAGGCTTTAAGGAATCAGCGGTGAGCTGTTCGAAGATCTTGTTGTTCTTAGGCTGCTGCCACTCGAACTCCATGGTGTAGGAAGGATCGATGGACTGCAGATACTCGATGAACAGAGGAAGGGCGCTCTTACCACGGCTGGAGTTACCAACGCCGTAGAAGGTTGCTCCGTTGGACTCTTCGATGGCTTTCTGTGCCAGCTCTTCCAGAGTCATTCCTTCTGCTTCTTTGATGATCTGCTGTGTAGCAGTGAGATTCTCTTCCTCTGCAGGTGCAGCTTCTTCCTGTGCTGCAGGTGCTTCTGTGGAAGCAGAATCGGTGGTGGTTGTAGTGGTGTCAGCAGCAGGTGCTGCATCGGAGCCGGTAGAAGCGGTGCTTCCGCAGCCGGCTAACATGGATACTGCAAGGCATCCGGTCAGTAGTAAGGATAATACTTTCTTTTTCATACTTTCCTCCTTGTGAAAAGTTGTTGATGTGTGTTCCATCTGAGAAAAGTATAAAAAACAGCTTTGTTAAAAACCACGGGACAAAACTGTTATAATTTTAGTTTTTCTGACATCTTGCATAGTGTTATTTACTTTCTTCCTATATTTTTATACACTTTGCACATGGGAGGTTGGCGAAAGAAGCTTTTCCCTTTATGATACAATAGAGATATCCCTGTTTACGGACGAAAATGACCATGCACATCAGACGAAAGAAGCTTTTCATTAACTATATAGCCCTGTTTTTGATCCTTGTGATCGTGTGCCCGCTCCTTGCCGGCTGCGGCGCTTCTTCGGAAGAAGTATCCTATTCCCTTCCCGAGGAGCAGAAGCTGGTGGTGTACACTTCCCACAAGCAGGAGATCTACGAGCCCATCATCAAGGAATTCCAGGAGCGCACCGGGATCTGGGTGGAAGTAATTTCCGGCGGGACCAAGGAAATGTTGGACCGCATTGCGCAGGAAGCGGACTTTCCCGCATGCGACATCATGTTTGGCGGCGGCGTGGATTCCCTGTGTTCTTATACCGACTACTTTGCCCCTTATTCCAGTGATGTGCAGGAAAAGCTGGATCCCACATACCGTGACGCAAGCGACCGTTATACGGTCTTCTCCAATCTGCCCATCGTTTTCATCTATAATAAGAAACTGGTCTTCTCCGCAGGAAAGCCCAGGACCTGGCAGGAACTGTTAACCTCCACCTGGAAGGACAAGATCTCCTTTGCGGATCCTTCCCGTTCCGGTAGTGCCTACACGGCGCTGTGCACCTTGATCACCGCCCGGGCAGATGCCTTATCCCAGGCAGAGACCCTGGAACTGTTTGCTTCCAATCTGCGCTCTGCAGGCTGTGCTTCTTCTTCCTCTCAGGTTCTGGAAGATGTTATCGCAGGTACCCGCCTGATCGGCATTACCACGGAAGATGCGGCTTTAAAGCGGATCCATAAGGGAGCGGACATCGGCATCATCTATCCTACGGATGGTACCAGCGTGATCCCGGATGGTACCGCCATTATCAAGAATGCGCCTCATGCCGAAAATGCCCGGCTGTTTCTGGAATTCACCGTCAGTGAGGATGCCCAGAAGCTTCTGCGGGAAAAATGCTACCGAAGACCGGTGCGTCTGGATCTGGAGGAAGATGACGCTATCACGGAGCTGACCTATGATCTGTCCTGGTCTGCGACGGAGCAGGCTTCTATATTAGGTACCTTCGAAAAGGCACTTGGGAAGGAGGGCAACTGATGCATTCCTTCCGACGAGAGCTGGTCATCTCTTTGGTGGCCGTTGCTTTGATCCCTCTGATCATTTCCAGTTTCTTCCTGGTATCCCTCTTTGAAAACCGCCTGTCTGCCGAATACCAGCAGCAGTCGGCGCAGGAAGTGGTCCAGATCGAAGAAACCCTGACTTCGTTTTTTGACGGCATCTATGCTGCTGCCGATACCATCCGCTTAAACTCTGTGGTGCAAAGTGATCTTGCCATGGATGACAGCTGGATCCGCAGCCAGATCTATGCCACTTTGTATAAAGCAACCGCTGATTACCGCGGGAAGGCTGATTTTCAGATCTGTTCTCCGGAAGGGGAGGTGCTTTTTACCACTGCTTCCGACCAGGAGGATATCAGCTATCCGGTATACTGGGACATCCTGAAGGTCGCTACGGCCCATCCGGATACGCTCATCATCCGCAGAGCCTCGGAATTTGCGGCTTCCGGCGTTGTGCTTCAGGCGGCCAGAGCCCTTATCAATAACGAGGATGAATGTCTGGGGTACCTGGTGGCCAATCTTACAGCCTCCCATTTATCCGAGGTCTTATCCGGCGCTTATACGAACGGCGCCGCCATCGTCCTCATGGATCAGTTCTGGGAAGAGATCTATCATTCTTCCTCCCATACGGTGGAAGGCCTGGGCGAAACGCTGCGCACCATGCGAATGAAGGGAGATGCCATCTCCCGGAAAGTGGGTTCTACCCAGATCTATATCCGGGAGCTGCCGGATCTGCACCTGACGGTGGTCCTGGGGCGCTCCGAGCTGTTTACCAGCTCCATTCGGGGAACTCTTTACCGCATGATCCTTCTGCTGGCGGTGATCAATCTGCTGATCTGTCTCTTCGCCGCCAATGTGCTGAGCCGCTACCTGTCCGCTCCCATTACCCGTATGATCAACGCCATGCGCCGGGTGCGTAAGGGGGATCTCAACACCAAGATCGAGGTGGATCGCAAGGACGAGCTGGGGCAGTTATCCGAAAGCTTTAACCGCATGACCGGGGAACTGAAGAGTAACTTAGAGCTGCAGGTTACCCAGCAGCAGGAATTAAACGACGCCAACTTCGCCATGATGCAGGCGCAGCTCAATCCCCACTTTTTATACAACACACTGGATACCATGAAATGGGTGGCCAAGCTGAACAACATCCCGGAAGTTGCCACCATGTCCTCGGATCTGGCCCGCATTTTACGGACCAGCATTTCCGAAGGGAAATTCATCACTCTCTCGCAGGAGATCGAGCTGGTGGAAAGCTATGTGGAGATCCAGCGGATCCGCTTCTCCGAAGGCTTCTCCTTTGATGTGGAGGTGCCCATGGAGCTGGAAGACTGCATCGTTCCCAAGCTGATCCTGCAGCCTATTGTGGAGAATGCCATCATTCATGGCATGAAAGATAAGGAAAACGGCCACATCTTCCTGAATGCCTACGAAGAATCCGGCATCCTGAAGGTGGAGATCTCCGACGACGGTTCGGGTATGGAGCCTGAAATGATGGCCCTGTTAAACGGCCGGGAACACGACCGTCTTCGCGGCCACATCGGTTTCTATAATGTGGATACCATCCTGCGCTCCCACTACGGAGAGCAGTACGGTCTGCAGGCGGAGGCTCTGCCGGAGGGCGGAACCAAGGTGACGGTTTCCATGCCGGTGGTGGTGGAGAATGATTCGGAAAGTAAGCTGTGATCAACGTCCTGTTCGTGAACAATTGTTCCTGAACAATTGCTTGCTTCCGGACTTGAGTTGATACGCTTGTCTTCTACGGTTAGAGGTCAATGGATGAAATGGGGGTTTTATGTTCAAGATCTTAGTGATTGATGATGAGGAACTGGTAAGAAAGGGAATCGTTCAAGGGACCGACTGGGACAGCATGGGATGCTGCGTGGTGGGAGAAGCCGAGAACGGAGAAGAGGGCCTTGCGGCCATCCATCGCCTGCAACCGGACCTGCTGATCTGCGATATCCGTATGCCCAGGATGGACGGCCTGCAGCTGCTGGAGAAACTGAGAGAAGAAAGAAATGACGTGCCTGTCATTTTCCTGACAGCTTACAGTGATTTCCACTATGCACAGAAAGCCCTGCGCTTTGCGGCTTCCGACTATCTGTTAAAGCCCTTTGAAGACGGGGAACTGGAAAAAGCCGTTCGCACGGTAAAAGAAAAGGCCCTGGAAGACCAGGGCTCTCAAAATCCGGAAGAAGATCTGATGGGCTATTTTGCTCTCACCAAAGGGGACAAGAGCAAGTATGTCCAGGAAGCGCTGACGTATATTACGGAGCACTATAACGAGCCGGACATTTCCGTAAAATCCATTGCGGAATCCTTAGGGCTCAGTGACGGACATCTTAGCCACATCTTCAAAAAAGAAACGGATTATACCATC
>JAIKYN010000334.1 GCA_024683155.1 Lachnospiraceae bacterium
GGGACGCATTTTCATGCGTCCCTTGTTTGTTGTCAACACTCTCATCACAGGTCAGTCACTTCTGGCAGTGATTCTCTGATTCTTCATACGATATTCTTTTGGTGTCATGCCGACGGCTTTTTTGAAGCTGGCGGTGAAATGGCTCTGCGAACAAAAATCAAGCATCATACTGATCTCCAAATAGGTCATATCCGTTGTTTTCAGCATATGACACGCATGGTCGATCCTGAGCTTTCCGATAAAGTCGGTAAGGGAAACACCCGTTTCTTTACGGAAAAGCGCAGAAAGATATTTGGGCGTCAGATGGATCTCATCCGCAAGCTTATCCACCGTGACCTTACCGGGGAGGTGATCATGAATAAGGCGAATACAGCTTTTTATGGTTTCCGAGTATGAATCCAGCATCTGAACGGAAACGGTTTGTACCCCCTCGGCGAAGGCACAAAGTGCATCGTGTGTCAAACGGTAGAATTCCAGCATCTGGCGACAGGATTGCAGCCGGATCGAGTAGGACTGAAACAGGGCATAAGCGGTTTCCGGACGCATTCCGCCACTGATCGCTGCATTTCTTCCTATCGTCAGAAGCGCGATGGAATACATCAAAATCTCTCTGCCGGATTGCGCCGGTAAAAGGAGATCCACACGATCCTTCTGCGTCATGATCTCGTCCACGGAACCCTCATTTCCTTTCTGAATATGATAGGACAATTCCCGCTCGGTTTCATACGCCTGCTGTACGGAGTAAAAGTCCGTCCGAAACCTGCCAGCAGCGTCTGCATAACCCGCAGTTTCTTCATAATAAGAATTATTCAGGGGAAGAGAATCAGCAAGCTGCAGAGGATTCAAGTGATAAAGACCGAATGTCTGCATGATGAACCGGGCGTTTAAAAGAAAGTTTTCCAGCGTGATAACGGGAATCAGATTCATGGTCTCTTCCCGTTTATTGGACCAGACATGTTTGTAGAAACGGAATTCTTTCCAGATCTCCTCGTTGGGATAGGTTAAAAGCCCCGGCCCGACGACCACCGTGTAAAGATGTTTCCGATCGGTGGCAAACTGAAAGCACAGATAGGCTTCCATCGAACTTCCGTAAAGGCGCATGTAATCTAAATAGGATGCTTCTTCTTTATAAGCTCTGGCGATGGGTTCGATGGCATCCATGAGATGCAGTAAAACGGCATTGGTAAAGTTGGTGAATTCCAGCTGCATGTCCCTGTCGTATACCCATACCATCGTTTTGGAGTTTTGATAGAAATTGTTTAATATCTCTTTAACTTTTGGTGCTTCCCTTTGTTTCATTGACTTCCTCCGGTTACATTCCCGTTGCTATGTGATGGATCGTGAACCACAAGAATTCTGTATTTCCGAAAACGGGGATAAAAAAATAAGTCGAAAACGTTTTAGTATTTTTTTGAAAGAGCCATGGAAAAACCAATTTTTTAACTGGCTAATTTGCACAAAAACAATACATCGCTTTGGTATAAAATAGAAAAGTAGCACAACAGCTTGGAAAATAAAGGGAATTTTTTATATCAATAAGGGATATTTGATATAAATTACTATGGCACTATGATAGCATACAGCCAACAATTCGACAATCGGATTGTGCAAAAAATTGTGTCATTGGACACAGCACCCCGGTTCCCGACGAACCGGAATCCAACTTTTAAGGGAGGGTAAAAAGAAGTGAAAAACAACCTGTTAAAGAAACTCATTTCTATCGTTGCAGTTTCTGCAATGACCGTTAGCCTGCTTGCAGGCTGTGGTTCTACGGAAACAGCCGCTCCGGCAGCTGAGCCTGCAGCGACAGAAGCAGCTCCGGCAGCTGAAGAAGCAGCTCCGGCAACTGAAGAAGCAGCTCCGGCAGCTGAAGAAACAACTGCTACAGGCGAACTGCCTCGTAACGAAACGCTGTACTTTGCCGGCCAGCAGTGGGGCACAGTAAACAGCTGGAACGTAATCGGTGTTAACCAGAACAACTCCATGGCAATCGCCGGTGGTGCTTCCGGTTACCGTACACTGATGTTTGAAACACTGTATATGTATGATCCTCTTTCCGGTAAGTGCATGCCTCTGCTTGCAGATGGTGACTACAGCTGGAATGCTGATCAGACAGAACTTTCCGTTAAGATCAAAGATGCTGCAAAGTGGTCCGATGGATCTGATATCACCGGTGCTGATGTAGTTCGTACATTTGATATCGGCGTTGAGATCGGAAACGGCACAGGCTCCACATACGGCGCTTACATTGACAAGATCGAAGCTGATGGCAAGAATATCACGATCTTTGCAAAGAAGAATGATGCCGGACAGCCGGTTAACCCGCTGTTTGTTATTGACTTCTTAACAGGAACACCTATTGCACAGGCTGCATGGATCGATACCTTATATGATCGCTGCGGTGGTGATGCAACCGCTATCCTGAACGATCCCGGTGAGGACGTTGTCTGGTCCGGTCCGTACAAGAAATACTTTACGGATGATCAGAAGGTCGTTCTTGAACGCGATGACAATTACTGGGGACAGGATGCCTCCATGTGGGGATCTCTTCCGGTTCCGAAGTATATCGCACATACCATTTATGCTGATAACCCTGCAGGTCAGGCTGCTCTTCAGGCAGGCGAAGTTGATGTGTGTCAGCAGTTCATCTCCAACGTACAGGATCTGTGGGAGAAAGACGGACTTCCGATCTCTACCTATTATGAAGATGCTCCTTACGGTGTATGCTTAACAATGCCTACCGCATGGTACAACATGAACCTTCCGGTTCTGGCTGACAATGCTGCACTTCGTAAAGCTATTGCAATGGCAGTTGATTATGACAGCATCATTGCAAACGCAATGACCAATCAGTCTCCTTCCTTCGCAGATGTTCCTCGTTCTCTGATGAACCCCACAGATGGTGAGCAGGCACTGTACGATCATGCTGCAGTAAAGGATCTTCAGTGGGCAGGCAACGACATTGATGGCGCTATCGCTCTTCTGGACGAAGCAGGCCTGAAAGATACCGATGGTGACGGATACCGTGAATACAATGGCGAGAAGATCTCCCTGAACGCAGTTTGCCCCAATGGTTGGACAGACTGGCAGGCAGCAATGGAAATCGTTGCAGCTGCAGGCGAGAAGATCGGTGTTGAGATCACAACCTTATATCCTGAATGGGATATTTACCAGACAGTATTCGTAGATCCTTCACAGACCGAATATGCAATCTTCATGTGGTCTCCTGAAGCAGCATCTCCTTCCAATCCTTGGCACCGTGTAAATCAGTTCCTTGGCTCCGAATATGTCGGAATCGAGAACAACTGGTCCGGTAACTGGGGACAGTACAAGAATGAAGAAGCTGATGCTCTGATCAAGAAGATCCCTCTGACAACTGATGAAGCAGAGATCAAAGAGCTGTATACAAAGTTAACAGAGATCTACCTGACAGAGGTTCCTTCCTTCTCCTTAATGTACAGACCTTCTGTATTCCACGCAGTAAACGAGTCTGTATGGACCAACTTCCCGTCAGCTGATGACGGACGTAACATTCCGCCTCTTGATTGTACAGACGGTTATGGTATCGCAGCTCTGTACGGTCTGGAACTGGTTGAATAGTCCGGAACGATACTGAGAGAAAGAAACACTATTTAGCACCTATGGTGGCCATGCTTCGACTGGTCGATGCATGGCCACTTTTTATAAGGAGAGGTAAGTCATGCAGGGTTATAAAAAATACTTTACTAAGAAATTGGTATGGTTCCTGATTACCTTCATCGTAGCGGTAACATTAAACTTTATTTTACCAAGGCTCATGCCTGCTGATCCCGTATCGGCGATCACAGGAAAACTTGCGGCCGGTAATGCGGATGCCAAGGCGGTACAGAAGATTTATGACCGTTATGCGGAAGAATTCGGAACCAACAAACCGATGTGGCAGCAGTACCTTCTGTTCATCAAGAACATGTTCAAAGGGGATTTTGGAACATCCTTCTCCCAGTATCCCCGTTCTGTCAGCGATATCATTTCAAGTGCGATCTGGTGGACGATCTGTCTCCAGTTGCCGGCAATCCTGGTTGGGTGGATCCTGGGAAATGTCCTGGGTGCACTGGCGGCCTACCTGCGTAAAGGATGGGATAAGGTATTACTTCCGATCACCATCTTTTTAAGCAACGTGCCTGCTTTTGGTATGGCGGTCACCATGCTGGTGCTCTTTGCCATCAAATTGAAGATTGCACCGGTTGCCGGCGGTTATGCATTTGACCAGATCCCGAATTTCTCCTGGCCGTTTATCAAATCCGTGATCACGCACTATCAGTTGCCGTTCTGGTCCATCGTTATCATTTCCATCGGCGGACAGGCCATCGGTATGCGTTCCATGTCTATTTACGAATTAAATGCAGATTATGTGAAATATGCCAGATTCCTTGGTGTAAAAGACCGCAAGATCGTCGGATATGTATTCCGTAATGCAATGCTTCCGCAGATCACAGGCCTTGCGCTCTCCATCGGTACCATGATCGGCGGTGCGCTGGTTGCAGAGATCATCTTCTCTTATCCCGGCCTTGGAAGTACCATGTATGCAGCCGTTACAGCTGCGGACTATCCGCTGATCTCCGCAACGACGCTGATCATTACCATAATGGTCCTGGTCGTTACGTTATTGTTGGATATCATCTACGGCTTTATCGATCCGCGTGTCAAAGCCGCACAGTTTGATTCATAAGGAGGGCATGCCATGAAAAATACTCTAAAACAGTTAATGCATTCCTCCAAGTTCGTTCTCGGTGCAGGGATCTTCGTTCTGATCCTTCTGACGATGCTGATCTACCCGCTGATCAATCCCGGCAACCCGCTGGAGATGATCGGTGTCGGAACATTTGCAAAGCCCGGTACCTATTTCTCACTGTATGATGCAATGGATACCAAAACCGAAACACTCAAGATTGCGGATGCAGAGGAAAACAGACTGACTTCCATCATCAGCATGGAAGACCGTGTCTCCATGATCGAATTTCTGGATAAGATCGGTGTGGATGTCAGCGGCGTAACCATGGATGATGTGGATACCATTCTGGCACTCTGGAAAGCAAACTTTGATGAGAGTGCAAAACCCAAGGGCATAACCAATGCCAAGTGGCGCAATTACAAAACGCTTAATAACCGCTTAAGCAGGATCGGTAAAGAAGAACGCATCGTCTACGACCTGGATCCGGAAACGGGCGAAGAAAGTAAATTAAAGATGATCGACGGAACAGATTACGTCAATATCAAAGAAGTCGTCAATACAAAAACGCTTCCTTTGGGAACCGATAACTTCGGACGTGACGTGCTCAAAGAACTTGTCAGCGCATGTGGGACTTCCATCCTGATCGGTTTAGTCGCAGGTGTAGTCGCAACCTTCATTGGATTGCTGTTTGGCCTGCTGGCAGGCTATCTTGGCGGTATTGCGGATGACATCATCATGTTCGTCACAAACGTCTTTACCGTTATTCCCAGCTTCGTGCTGCTGATCCTGATCTCCTATTCCATCGGACAGGAGCAAA
Organism: Lachnospiraceae bacterium; assembly: GCA_024683155.1. Classification (GTDB taxonomy): domain Bacteria; phylum Bacillota; class Clostridia; order Lachnospirales; family Lachnospiraceae; genus JAILDL01. Next base: position 5,529 of record JAIKYN010000334.1, read on the forward strand.
GAGGCGCAACGGTGGTGGCCATCGTCATCGGTCTGACTTCCTGGACATGGACGGCACGTTCCGTTCGTTCTCAGGTTATCTCTTTAAGAAACAGAGACCATGTTAACCTGTCCAAGCTGTCAGGACACAGTTTGGTCCGGATCGTACTGACCGATATCCTGCCCTATATTGCATCCTATGTGGTAATGGCATTTATCCTGCAGGTTTCTTCCGGAATTCTTTCAGAAGCACAGTTATCGCTCTTAGGTCTCGGACCGAAAACGACAACGACACCGACGTTAGGACTTATGATGAACTGGGCAATGTTATATGCTGCTCATACAAACGGTTATTGGTGGGCATACTTCCCGGTTATCTTAACGATCACGCTCATCTCGTTCTCCCTGAACTTGATGAACACGGGTATGGATCAGGTATTTAATCCTACCCTGAGAGATTAAGGAGGATGCGAGATGGCTAAGAAAATGTTGGAAGTCAGGGAACTGACTACGAAATATATCACACGTTTCCATGAAGATGTATATGCGGTGGATCATGTATCCCTTTCGATCGAAGAAGGAAAGAGTTTGGGAATTGCCGGAGAATCCGGCTGCGGTAAATCAACGCTGGCCCTTTCTCTGATGGGCTATTATTTCCCGCCGTTACACTATACCAGCGGAGATATCATTATTGACGGAAC
>JAIKYN010000054.1 GCA_024683155.1 Lachnospiraceae bacterium
AAAGTATATACACAAGCGGAAACCAGGAACAAAAGGCCCTGAAGGCAGGTGACATAGTTAGCACCCGCACAGATAAAGGAAAGGATCATTCCGGCAAGGCACAGAAGCACAGATACAATCCCATTTTTGGAAAAAGACAGAGCAACGCAAACGGATATCAGTAAAAAGAACATACTGTGCATAAAGGTATAGTGAACGCCGCTGTTATACCAATAGAAACCCTGTTGTGCAGTATGGATCAGTTCTACCAGCGCCAGGGTAACAATGGAACTAAGTAAGATACGATCTGCCGGTGCCGCCTTCAGGAAATACTTCGTTAAGACACAAACCATAAGGAAGGTGCAGAAGGTCATGGAGCTGATCAGAAGAACGGGCCCCAGTAAATAGTATTCGAATCCAAGGGCACCGGGCATAAGCGCCATCATGAAAATAGAAGAATAGGTTCCCTGCCAGCTATAATGACTTTCCAGAGCCGTGTTAAAACCGGCATCCCACATGGCGCGAAGCCCAAAACCATACCGGAGATTTTGCCAGAAGCGAATGCCGTAACTATAGTCATCATAACGGGGGATCGCGTACATGGTCAGGCGATACAATGGCAATAAAGCCAGGAGAATAGCGCAAACGGACAAGATTGCCAGAACGATTGGATGGAAACGGAATCTGAGGATTTTATTCAAAGCAAGACCTCCAAGGTGGTTTTTGATCATAACTGATATCATTGTGCATGAATTTTAAGGGAAGAGCAATATGAAAAGAACCAACATTCCTGTGTAATCGTGGATACCAAAAGAAAGGACAATCTGTTATGATAGGCATGTTATGAAAAATCCTTTTACATTTACATCCAGAGTTCGATACAGTGAAGTGGATGCGGACCGGGAATTATCCCTGGTTTCCGTCCTTAATTATTTTCAGGATTGTTCCACCTTCCAGTCGGAAGATTTGGACATCGGCCTGGTCTACTTAAGGGACCGTCACCTTTTCTGGGTGATCAATTCCTGGCAGATCGACGTACTCCGGTATCCCGCACTGGGGGAGAAGATCACCATAGGAACCCAACCCTATGAACTGAAAGGGTTTATGGGACTTCGTAATTTCATGATGTGGGATGAACAGGAAAAACTGGTGGTGAAAGCCAATTCTGTCTGGTCCCTGCTGGATACGGAGACCTACCGCCCTATGAAATGTACCCCGGAGATTCTGGAGAAATATACCATTACAGAAAAGATCGATATGGAATATCTTCCCCGGAAGATCGCACTTCCGAATGAAATGGAAAAGCAGGATGAGCTGGTGATCGCCCGACATCATCTGGATACCAATCAACATGTGAACAACGGAAAATACGTGGAGATCGGTGCTGAATATGTACAGCATAACAACAAACCGGTAAGGCTTCGGGCAGAATACCTGAAATCCGCCATGCTGGGAGATACAATGACCGTTTATACCGGTGCGGTTCAGAAGTCGCAACTGGTAAAACTGGCTGATACAGAAGGAAAAGCCTTTGCGATCCTTTCCTTCGACTTTTAACGGAGAAAACAGTAATTTATGGAACTTGGTAAGATTCAAACATTGAAAGTAAATAAAGAAGTGGAGTTCGGCGTCTATCTGGCAGATCCGGATAATGCGGACCCTAAGCAGGATGAGCGTGTGCTCCTTCCCGGAAAACAGGTGCCGGAGGGGACCAAAACCGGGGACCTGCTGGAAGTCTTTTTATATAAAGACTCTTCCGACCGTCTGATTGCTACTACGGCGCGCCCTGCCATGACACTGGGAGAAGTAGCGTTATTGAAAGTAGCCCAGGTAGGCCGCATCGGCGCATTCCTGGATTGGGGGCTGGAGAAAGACCTCCTTCTGCCCTTTAAGGAGCAGACCCGCAAGGTGGAGGACGGAGACGAAGTACTGGCCGCTTTGTATGTGGATAAGTCCGGCCGTCTGGCAGCGACCATGAAGGTATATCACTATCTGCATACCGATTCCCCTTATAAAAAAGACGACACCGTTCACGGTATGATATACGAGATCAGTAAGAACTTCGGCGCCTTCGTGGCTGTGGATGACCGGTATTCGGCCCTTATTTCCACCCGGGAACTTTACGGAAATAAACAGCTGCAGGTAGGAGACCGGGTAGAAGCCCGCATTATCAGCGTGAAAGCGGACGGCAAACTGGACCTGTCCATCCGGGAGAAAGCCTATCTTCAGATCGGAGAGGATGCAGAAGCCATCTTACGATTGATGGAGGAAATGGGAGGCTCTCTTCCTTTTACCGATAAAGCAGATCCGGAGCTGATCCGTGAGAAGACCGGTATGAGCAAGAACGAATTCAAACGTGCCGTAGGAAACCTGTTAAAAAACGGCAAGATCCGAATTCTGGAAGATTCCATCGAGGTGACAACCAATGACAAATAAGAGAGTAAACTTAGGTTATTTATTACTGATCTGTGTAGTGATCGCGATCAACAAGATCCCTGCCATCGGACAGATGATCCTGGAGGGTGGCCTGGTGGTCAACATCCTGATCAGCGAAGGACTGGTGGTCCTTCCCATGTTCCTGATCACCATCGCTTCAGGAGAAAAATTATCCACACTGTTTTCCTTTCATAAAATCCGGATCACCAGCGTATTATGGCTGATCCTGTTTACGTACCTGATGGTGCCTTTTACCGCATTTTTGAATTCCCTGTCTCTTCTGTTTACCTCTAATACGGTACTGCAGATGAGCGGAGAGATTGTAAGCGGCTCCCCGGTGGTGATGCTGCTGATGATGGCGGTAGTAGCCCCTCTTTGCGAAGAACTGGTATTTCGCGGCATTGTTTACGGAACGTACCGTAAAAGCGGAAACCTTTTGAAGGCTGCGACCTTATCGGCCCTGTTGTTCGGCCTTATGCATATGAACTTTAACCAGGCGATCTATGCCTTCGCCATCGGCATCATCATGGTTCTTATGGTGGAAGCAACCGGCAGCCTGTGGGCTTCCCTGATCTTCCATGTGATCTTCAATGCCAATTCCGTGGTGACGTTATTTACCAGCAGTTCCGCCTTGGGTGATGCATCGCTGCAGGAGACTGCCGAATCGGCCATCAGTACCGGCAATACCTTATATATGATCATTGGAGTCTACTTTGTGATCTCTCTGATCACGGTGCCCATCGGCTTTAAGATCCTGGGAAGGGTCAGCCGCAACGAAGGCAGAGAAGGTTACTTTGGCCGCATCTTAGAGAGCCGTCATGTAAATGCACGGCTGGTTACCATTCCCCTGATCCTTGCCATTATCCTGGCCCTTGGCTTTATGACCTGCCTGCTTCTTGGCATCGGCTTTTAAGTAAACTTAAACAAAATATAAAAGGCCCGGCTTCTTCGGAAACCGGGCCTTTCTCATTCTTTGCGAGCTCTGCAGGTTCTGTCATATCAGATGGAGATATCC
>JAIKYN010000018.1 GCA_024683155.1 Lachnospiraceae bacterium
GCCACCACATGGAACTTCTGCTGCTTTAAGATCATGGGCACTGCCAGTAACTGAAAGGCAGCCCAGCTGATCATATACCCTGCAAGCAGCGGCCACAGAAGACTTACCCTTTGGCCGGATGCCCCGGAGCCTGTCTCAGCAGGGGATATTCCTGTATTTTTCCTGTTTTGATGATCATAACTACACAGGCAGGTATAGGGGATCAGACCGATCAAAAACGGCACCAGTAGTCCCAAGCCTGCAAATATCACAAATTTCAACTCTAATTCCTTCCCTTCGACGCAAGCCAGATCCGGTCTCCGTGGATCCCTTCCTCCAGCAGCGGGGTATAGTTCGTATATCCGTAGGCTTCCAGTGCCGCAAAGGCATCTTCCGGCTCTACGCCTCGTCCTGTCATAAGAACGATCTCTTCTTCGTTATCCAGGACCGCATCATCCCTTCGCTGCTGCAGTTCCTGTGTTTTTACCAGCAAGGTCTGTTCATATTCCGTAAATTCCACCAGGTTGCGGTAGTAGCTTAAGCCGTCGTAGACGCACACGCAAGGCAGCTCCCGGTGCGTTTCCGCTACATTCTGCTGCGCCTTATACCCTTTAAATAAATAGTTGGGCGTTTGGATCGCCAGCATGGGAATGGTGAGCACCAGACACAATACCACAAACCAGTGTTCCTTAAGGCCCAGTTTTTTCACGGCCCGGAAGAACACATATCCCATAACCATGGCAGCAAAGGCATAGGCCGGCATCATATACCGGTCTTCATAAAAGGGTGCGATGCGGGTAACCACCAGAATATAGAAAATAAGCGGCACTCCAAGAAACCACAGGCATTTTACGGCATCCTTTTCGGTTTCGCATGCCGGTACCGTGCCTGTCCTTTGCCCGGATCCTTCTCCCCGGTTTCTGCGGGTCACCAGGATCCATACCGCCAGCAGTAGCAGGATCAGTATAATAGGGATCCCGCCCACGTTGCCGAAGATCTCCTCACACCAAATGGCGAAGAATTGCCGTGCCCGCTCCAGGGTTCCGGAAAAGCCTCCCGTAAGGTTCTCCAACGATTCCTGTCCCCGTCCGCTGTTTAACACATCGTCAATGGCAAAGGGATATAAGATCAGTCCCCAGATCCCGGAGAGTACCATGGTCCGGAGATAATACAGGGGATTCTTGGGATCGTTTCCTTCCTTTTTTCGCTCCCTGAGCAGCATCACCAGCGTTACCGCAAACAGCGGCAGCATGATGAGAAGGAAGAAGTACTGGGTCAAGAACCCGCAGACCGTAACAAAGATCAACAGCTTATTATGGGTTTTCCATAAAGAGCCCTTCCATTTCTCCAGATGCAGATATAAAGCAGCAACACACCAGAAGGTGAGCATGGCATACATGCGGATCAGCAGGATGGTGGACATACCGCCCAGGCTTAAGGCATATAAGATCGCCATGCCCCGGCCCAGGGATTCCGATCCGAAAAAGCGCTCGCCCATGCGGATCATCAGGAAGCAGCTTCCCAGCACAAACAAAAGATTGATCACGCAGCCCATCCAGGGATTTACCTGCCTGCGAAAAATAGAGCTCATGGTATGGATCATCATGAAATGCAGGGGCGGATGATTATCGTCCTTAACATTAAAATAGACGGAAGGATAATGGAACGCATCCTGTCCGTTTACTGTAATATAATCCGTAAATTGCTGCCGCGTGATCCAGACCGGTTCCTCGTATACATCCGCTACGGTCTGAAAAATGACGGCATTGCCCCCATTGGTCAGAACATCTCCCACTACGCCGAAGAAATTACCGCAGGTCTCGAAAAAGGAATCTCCGTACACCTGCTCTCTTAAAAACTTCTCCAGACGGCCTTCCGGCTGGGTAGGAACGATCCAGGGCGTAAAATCCGCATTGGCCAGTTCAAAGCTTAAAAGCTCGTCCATGTGATAGCCTTCTTTTTCCCGGATAAAGCAGCAGGCGATCAGTGCGATCACCAGCAGCAGCAACAGATTCAGTTTTTGTTTTTTGATAAAAGCGATCACTTCGTCTTCAGATCCTTCTCCATCCGATCCACGATCTTCAGGTAATGCTCGAAGTCTCTCCGTTCCTTCACGGCGATGTTGTTAAGGATCAGGCCGGTAAAGAACGACTGCACCGCAGCGATCATCACAAAACCGCTGACGATGAGGGTCGGGAAACGGGCAACCAGTCCCGTCTTCCAGTAATCAATAAATACAGGCACTACAAAGATGATGGAAAGCAGCGCCAGGATAAATGCAAAGATAGAGAAGAAGCCAAGGGGTCTGTAATCCCGGAACAGACGCATAATGGTACGCAGTACCTTAAAGCCGTCCGAGTAGGTATTTAACTTGGATTCACTGCCCTGGGGACGATCCCGGTAATCCACCACCACGTTCTCAATGGACATGTTGTTACGCACCGCATGAATGGTCATCTCGGTTTCGATCTCAAAGCCCTTGGACATAATGGGGAAACTCTTGGCAAAGGTAAAGCTGAAGGCACGAAAGCCCGTCATGATATCCTTGATGTCGCACTTAAACAGCGCATTGATGCTGCCCCGCACCAGGCTGTTTCCAAAGTTGTGGAAGGGGCGCTTGTTTTCCTGGAAATAGGTGGAGGAAAGACGATCTCCCACCACCATATCCGCCTTATGGTTCAGCACGCGGTCAACCATTTCAGGGGCAGACTCCATGGGATAGGTATCATCGCCATCGGTCATGATGTAGCACTGGGCGTCGATCTCCCGGAACATGGTACGGATCACATTGCCCTTCCCCTGTTTATATTCGTGCCGCACAATGGCACCGTTCTTTTTTGCGATCTCCACCGTTGCATCCGTGGAATTATTATCATATACATAGATCACGGCTTCCGGGAGGCATCTCTTTGCATCCTGAATGACCTTCTCTATGGTTTGTGCTTCGTTATAGCAGGGAATTATAACTGCGATCTTATCCATGATCATCTCTCTCTTTACGATATTCTCTCGATCCTTTTAACCCGACCGTTCCTACTGTCCCGCATATTCCTGCTGCGCCAGACGATACAGGAAATGATCTGCGTAGGTTCTTCTTCCAAGCTCTGTAAAATGGGTTCCGTCTGCCAGGTATTTGGAAGAGTTTCCACGATCAACGCCCAGATCGGTGTAATTATCCACAAACAGCATACCATATTGGCCCGCTACTTTACGGGCTACTTCATTGTACTGAAGAAGCGTTCCTCCCCCATAGCTGAAGCTGTCACTGTCATGATCGATCGTTCCGTTGTTATACCCCACACAAAAAGTAGGACCTGCAAGGATAATGGTCACCCCGGGAAATAATCCGTACACTCGCTCAATATTGGTACGAAGGGATCCTGCATAGCTTTCCGGATCAAAGCACTTCACCGGGTTCTCCATACGAACTCCCAGAAAATAATCATTTAATCCATAGGCGATCACAGCATATCGGATATAGGGATGTTCCGTGTTGAGACGATCCAGAACCGCAGAAGCTTCATATTCTGACGGAATGGAATTGGTCCCGTTTTCGATCATATCTACAATATCCGAAAGGTTGATCCCAGTTTGTTCCACCGCATCATCTTCTGTCGCCCGGGTTCCGCGAATGCTCAGGTTATAGATATCTCCTGTGCCTCCCATTCCCTCTTTTACCAGATCGGCCATACCGTTATCCCCCCGGTTCAGATCCCAGATACTATCGCCAAATACCACCATTCCACTGTCCTGGCGGTGCTCCTTTGCATAGGCGACCAGCTTTTCTTTCCGGTAATCCAGATAAACCTTCCGCCCCAGAAATCCTACTGCAAGGAGGATCACGATGAGGCCCAGCGCTATGATTTTTTTGATCGTTTTCGTTTCTTTCTTCACCCGTAAATCCTTCTGATCTGTTTGATATGCACGATCATTTCACCTGATATTGCAAAAGCTTCTCGGAACTTTCAAAGCTGTATACGGTAAATGCATCATCTACATATACCTTTTCACTTTTCTTGATGACAGGTGCCTGACTGTATTTTTCTACCTGTTCATTGCTAAGGAGAAGGAATACCTTTCCCTCCGGCACCTTGCTTCCCTCTTCTCCGGAAGGGATATAATACGCTGCCTCCGAAGACCATTCAAAGAAACCCAGAGATTCCGGTTCCAGAATATTCGCTACCACCAGTTGCCCGTTACTGAGCTCCTGGGTAATATTGGCATTCCAATAAGTGGCGTAACCAAACGTATAGCCCTGCTCCATAAGCCATTGGATGGACTCCGTACGATTTGCATTCTTGTCCGTAGTGATCATGGAAGCTTCCGTTTTTACAGTAAGAAGTCCCAGACACAATACCAGCAATAACGCCGTCATCCGGCTGTTAAACCAGCTTCTTTCCTTTGTAAAGTAGAATGCGATCACCGGTACCATGAAGATCATGGACGGAATAAAATAGCGGGGAACATTGGTGGATGTCGTAAACAGCAGAGCAAATGTACTGACCGCAAATGCTGTGGCAGCAAAGGTCACAACGATAGTATCTTCTGTTTTTCCTTCTCTATGGTTCTCCGAAACATAGGCAGAGATCTGCTTTGTATTTTTTCGCACCAGAAGATAGATCC
>JAIKYN010000032.1 GCA_024683155.1 Lachnospiraceae bacterium
TCTTCCTTCTCAAAGAGTACCGGAGCAAAGCCTCTTTCGCTTAAGGTCAGCGCTGCCTGCATACCTGCAGGGCCGCCGCCGATGATGGCTACCTTTCGGCCGTTTCCGTTCTTTACAACCTTTGCATATTCTACTTCACGACCGCAGCGGGGATTAACGGCACACTTGATGTGGCTGCCTTCGCTTAAGCTGCCGAAGCAGTACAGACATCCGATACACTTGTTGATCTCGTCTGCGCGGCCTTCCTTAGTCTTCTTAACCCAGTTGGGATCTGCCAGGTGTGCACGACCCAGAGCAACGAAATCGCAAACATCGGTTTCCAGCAGTTCTTCCGCAACCTCGGGATCCTTGATGTTGTTGGCTGCGATCACGGGGATCTTAACTGCCTTCTTTACAGCGGTTCCCAGATGTCTTCTCCAGCCCTGTGCAAAGCTTGCAGGCTCTACGATGGTGGTGGAGGACTCATAGATACCGCTGCTGACATTGATCACGTCAATGCCGAAGCTTTCCAGAGTACGTGCGATCTTTACGCCGTCTTCCAGCTTTAAGCCGCCTTCTACAAACTCATCTGCACTGATACGAACCGAGATGGCAAACTGGGGTCCGCACATGAAACGGATACCGGTGATCATCTCTTCCATGATCCGGATGCGGTTTGCAAAGCTTCCGCCGTAACGGTCGGTACGCTTGTTGGTATAAGGAGATAAGAATTCATTTAACAGATAACCGTGTGCTGCATGCAGCTCTACACCGTCAAAGCCGGCGATCTTGGCAAATACAGCGCCGCGGATAAAGGCCTTTACCAGGTCCTGCACTTCTTCTGTGGTCAGCTCTCTGGGCATCTCCTGGGTAACCTTACACATAACCGGGCTGGGCGCAACGATCTGTCTGCCACCGATCATGGAAGACTTGTTCTCACGGCCGGGATGCTGCAGCTGCAGGAAGATCTTGGTGCCATACTTGTGCACACGCTCTGCCAGTCTCTCTAAGTGAGGGATCTGTCCCATTTCATAGGCGCCCAGCTGATTGGGGATTGCAGTACCGTAAACCGGCTCTACGCGGCAGATCTCTGTGATGATCAGACCTACGCCTCCCTTTGCGCGCTCTTCGTAGTAACGGATGATGTGCTCGTTGGCTTCACCGTTCTGTTGTGCAAGGGACACACCCATTGCAGGCATGACCACACGGTTCTTCAGGTTTAAAGAACCAATACGGCCTCGCTGAAAAATTTTTTCATATGCCATTTTCCATACCTCTTTCCACACTGCCTGTTGTTGTCGTAATGTGGCATTCGCAGTGTTAAAATGCCGTTCATTTTCCTGTAAAAATTATAAGGAAAAAGGCCCGTAAAAAGATACGGACCCGGGGCACGAAAAATGGCAAGGCGTATTGTGCGCCGTGCACAATATCGTTATAATAAGAGCAGTACGAAACCAAGGCAAATGCCCCGGCAAAAGCCCCGGCAAAGCCAAGGCATCGCCGCGTCATAACCAAAGCAGCTGAAGTACAGACAAGGAAGAACAGAAAGGGAAAACCACATGGACACCGGCAATACCTACATGAAGGAACTACTGACCACCAGCTACGACGCCACCATCCGGGAAGGCAAGATCCAGATCTCCGCCGATCAGCTGGAAAGCTACGTGCGGGACATGGCACAGCTCCTTGCCAGCAATCAGCAGAAAGAGGAAAGCGCCCAGACGGAGACCTACGAGGATACCTATCGCAGTACCTTCCCTCCCCTGTATGAGAATGAGGACTTCCATGAACTGGTAGAGAAAACCTCGAAATTTCTGGAACGTTCCATCGTAGTCATTGACCTGGGCTTCCATATCATCGATTATTCCCGGGAGATCAAGGTCACCGATCCCTTATGGTCCGAATATGTAAAGCGCGGTGCCTGTACCTACGAATTCATCGCTGCCATGAATGAGATGCTGCCTGCGGAAAAGCTTCCCAAAACATCGGAAGCCTTCTTTGTAACCTGTCCCTTATCCGATGAGATCAAGTTGTGCAGCCTGTTGTATTACAAAAAGCATCACATCGGTTATCTGATCCTGCTGGATAATAAGAAGGGCGTACAGCCCTATCACCAGCAGTTTCTGCCCCGTATCAGCAAGAAGCTGTCCAAAACCCTTCGGTATCATGAAGAATACGGCGACCTGTTTATTTCCGCTTCCACCGAGATCCTGACCAATCTCCTAAACGGTAATCCCATCGAAGAAGGTGAAAGTCTGCTGCTGTCCAAGACCCTGCAGCTGCCCGGTGCCTTAAAGCTCTATCTGTTCCGTGGCCGCTTCAGCACCCTCCACGATGTGTCCTTTTTGCGCAATGAGCTGAATGAATTCCCGCAGCTGCTCCACGTATTTGTCTATCACAATTATGTAGTGGCCTTTATAAAGGTTTCGGAAGAAGAATCCCTTCGGGAACAGCTCACCGGCTCCAAGCTGTTCGAACAGCTGGATGATGCCACCTGCAGCAATGTGTTCCACTACATCGACGAGATTCCCGGACAGTACCGCATCGCCCGGACCACTTTCTCCCTGGCTTCCAAATTGGGCCGTAAGCAGAAGTTCTACCCCTGGAAGGAATTTGAGTTTTTCCACATCCTGAATAACTGCAAGGACCGGGAACAGCTGCGCTCCTACGTCCATCCTGCCCTCTACACCCTCATCGAGTACGATCAGGAAAAAGACGGACAGCTCCTGGATACCCTGAAAGCTTACATTGCCTGCGGGCTGAGCAGTAAGGATACCGCTGCATCCTTATTTGTGCATCGTAATACCTTAACCTATCGTCTGAAAAAGATCACCGAGCTGACCGGGATCAACCTGGAGGACATCTCTGAGATCCTCCGGCTGGACCGCTCCATGAAGATCCTGGAATTTCTGGGATGATATTTCTAATAAAGCAACGTCCGATCAAAAACGCCATCAAAATGATGGCGTTTTTCTATTGATTTGCCATCAAAATGATGGTTAAATGGATTTGGAGGTATTTCTTATGAAAAAAGAATACTTAACTCCGGGCCACACCAGTTCCCGGGAGATCAAAAACGTAAGAGAACAGTTAAAGCTGACGCAGCGGGAATTTGCAGACTTTGTTGGGGTGTCCAAGCCCACCGTGGAACGCTGGGAATCCGGAAAAGAGCAGGTAAATGGTCCCATCGTGCTGTTGATCGAGATCCTTCGCCGCAATCCGG
>JAIKYN010000034.1 GCA_024683155.1 Lachnospiraceae bacterium
GATATGGCAACGGCTATCTTAAGTGTGCCTGCGATCCAGTTTGGTATTATGGGAGACAAGATTCTTCTGATCCAGACCCAGTTTACCGATGATGTAGAACTGGATGGATTTTTCATTTTGATCCCGGATTTGGATTCCTACCAAAAGATTCTCATGTCATTGGGTCTTAGCTGATAATTTGTGGTACAATTATTAGTATAATGTTGGGATGTATCTGCTCTGTGCAGATTTCATAGGAATTCATTCGGGGAGCTTTATAATGAGTGAAATTATAAAAGTTGGTATGGCAGATTTAAATACATGTAAAAGTCCCGATGGTATTACTACGTTAGGGCTTGGTTCATGTGTGGGAATAGCGATCCGTGATCCGGTTACCAAGATCGGAGGTCTGGCGCATGTTATGCTTCCGGACAGCACGGCGATCCGTAACAATTCGTCTATTCCCAAGTTTGCCGATACAGGTATTGTTCAATTAGTAAATGATATTGTGAAGCTTGGTGCCAATCGAAGCAGACTGGTGGCCAAGATTGCAGGCGGAGCTCAGATGTTCGCTTTCAACGCCAATTCCAATATGGTGCGTGTGGGAGATAAGAATGTAGAAGCCAGCAAGAAGAAACTGGCAGAGCTCAAGATTCCCATTCTCGCGCAGGATACCGGTGAAAATTATGGTCGTACCGTTATTTTCTATCCGGAGACCGGCGACTTTATCATCCGGTCCGTGGGAAAACCGGAAAAGGTGATCTGACGGGGGCACATTTGTGAAACGTAAGTATTTACCTGCGATCCTCATGCTGACAGCAGGATTGGTCGCAAGTATCATCATGACTTTATTGCATTATGAGATCAGTAAGATGCTGGTCATCTTACTGATCACTCTTGTAGTGTTTTATTCCCTGGGAAGTCTCTTCCGGTATTTTCTGGACACGTTTGAAGCACAGAATGAAGAAAAGAGCCTGGATGAAGGGGAAGTTATAGAAAAAGATCCGGATTCCGAAGAGGTTGACCTAGAAGAGGCAGAAGCAGCTACAGGCGAAGACATTAATGAATAAGGACGGTTTATGGGGTTATGGACGAAGCTGGGAGAGAAAAGCTTTGGGCTGAGTACGGAAGCACCAATTCGCCCGAATTAAGAGAAAAGTTAATTGTTGAATATGCGCCGTTGGTCAAGCTGGTTGCCGGTCGACTGAGTATGTATCTCGGATACACAGTTGAGTATGACGACCTGGTTGGCTATGGCGTTTTTGGCCTTATTGATGCCATTGACAAGTTTGATCCCACCAAGGCGGTTAAATTCGAAACCTATGCCAGCCTTCGGATCAGAGGATCCATTATCGATCAGATCCGTAAGATGGACTGGATCCCCAGAACCATCCGTCAGAAGCAGAAGAAGATCGATGAAGCGATCAAGGCGATCGAAAGTGGCACAGGTCACACCGCAAGCGATACCGAGATCGCCAATGCACTTGGTATCTCGGAGGATGAATTACTGGATTGGCAGGGCCAGATGAAGGTTACCAATCTGGTATCCCTCAACGAATATATGGAAGCAGGCAGCGACGTTCCGCAGAAGGACGAAGGAAGATCAGAGTCCTTTGCAAATCCGGAACAGGCACTGGAGCGGGAAGAACTGAAACAAAAGCTGATGGAAGCTTTGGAGGTTCTTACCGAAAAAGAACGAAAAGTCATCGTTTTGTATTATTACGAAGAGCTTACACTGAAGGAAATCAGTGAAGTCCTTGAAGTATCCGAATCCCGTGTATCACAGCTTCACACCAGGGCGTTGGAGAAGATGAAAGGCTCGCTTGGGAAGTATATGGGGATACTGAACAAGATTTCCAAATAAGATATACAGGGGAACCTGATCCAGAGGGAGTATGGGTAGAAGGGGCTATCATGGCAAATGGTTATTTTCAGCTGGTCAATCTGAACGGAGGGACCGCAGTCAGAATCGTACCGCCAACTGAGGGTGGTGAAGCAGTCGCACTGAAGGAAGTGATGTCATATCTGGACCTGCATAAGGTGGTATATGATTCCAAGATCATTGGTGCAGTAGTTAACGCGTCTCTTTCTTCCGGGAAGACGGAGCAGGTTCTGATCGACCCGTCCAAAGTATATACAGAACGTGAAAGTTATGCGTATTTCCCTGCGGAAGACAGAATGTCCGTAAGCGTCCGGTTTTATCCTCCTACAGAGGGTGCCGAGAAGATGACGGATGAAGAATTTTACAATGACCTTAAGATCAAAGGCATTGTTGCAGGCATTGATGAAGCGGCTGTAAAAGGCTTTTTTGCATCCAGGGATTATTGCAAGACGATCCTGGTGGCAAAGGGCACACCTGCAGTGGAAGGTCACGATGCCAAGATCGAATATTTCTTTAATACAGATCCGCATATCAAACCTGCCCTCAACGAAGACGGCAGCGTGAATTTCTTTGAACTCAATACCGTAAACCATGTAAAAGCCGGAGACCTTCTTGCCAGAAGAACACCGGAGGACAGAGGAAAGGACGGTATTGACGTATTTGGCAAACCGGTCCGGCCCAAGCCCGTTGTAACGGCTTTGCTTCATTATGGTCACAATATCAATGTATCCGAAGATAAGAACGAACTGACATCTGCCGTAAACGGTCATGTACAGCTGGTGGACGACAGTGTATTCGTGTCCGATCTTCTGGAACTTACCAATGTAGACAACTCAACCGGTAACATTAAATATGACGGCTCAGTGCATGTCAGCGGCAATGTGGTGGAGAATTTCTCACTGGAAGCCGGTGGCTCGGTTACCGTAGACGGTGTGGTAGAAGGTGCACACATCATTGCCGGAGGAGATATTATTATTGCCCGTGGTATGAACGGTATGAACAAAGGTGTTCTGGAAGCAAAAGGGAATGTAGTCGTTAAGTTCCTGGAGAACGCTACCGTTAAGGCAGAAGGAAATGTAACGGCTGAATCCATGCTCCATTCCTTTGTTTCGGCCGGAGCGGAGATCCTGTGTACCGGTAAGAGAGGATTCATTACCGGCGGTCGTGTAAGTGCTACCAGTCAGGTGAAGGTACGTACCCTTGGTTCATCCCTGGGTGCGGATACCGTTATTGAAGTTGGTGCCAATCCTGCGCTGAAGATGGAATATTCCAAGTTACAGAAATCCATTCCGGAGATCGAAGGACAGATCAAGCAGATCGACCCGGTACTGGTTAATATTCAGGCCAAACTGGCAAAAGGCGTAAAACTGGAACCCAACCAGATGAAATATGTTTCCACGCTGGTAGCGACCCGTAAACAGAAGCTTCAGGAACTGGAGACTTCCCAAAAGCGTATGGAAGAACTTCAGGAAATGCTGGGATTCAGTGCGGAAGCTTCCGTGATCGTGGAAGGAGAGGTTTATCCCGGAACAAAAATCTGTATCGGAGATGTTTCCAAAACCATACAGAATGCGGTAAAATATTGTCGGTTCATTAAAAGTCAGGGCGATGTAAAGCTTACGTCCATCTGACATGCAGAGAGCAGGATGCGAGGTGCATAATGGCAATCAACCCCATTGAATTGAACGGGACGATCTCCAGACTGCAGGACTACTCCACGATGAAGCAGAATGAGGACCAGAAGGGTTCCATGTTGCAGGCCAGTTTGGAGCAGGAACAGCAGAAGGAGGAGGCAGTATCCCTGGAGATTGTGCACAACAAGGAAGATGTGGACAATGAAGGGCAGCGTCCGGATGCCAAGGAAAAGGGCAATGGCCAGTATTCCGGTGACGGTGGTCAGAAACGGCACGGACAGGATAAAGAAAAAGAGGAAGAGGTTCATAAGAGTAAAGACGGCAAGAAAATTCTTATGGGCAGCTTTGATATCAAAATTTAGATATCCTGATTTCCATTCTCAGGGTATCTATTCATGTGAGGAATTATGAATACAACAGCGATTATTGTTATTCTTGTGGGAATCGTGATCTTTGTGGTCAGTTTTTTGATCCCTGTAGGAAACGAAGAAAGTGAAGACAGTATCTATGACATCAGCGAGGAGGAGATCCGTAAGGCGGTATCTGCGGAAGCGGAACGTGGACGGATCCGGATGGAAGAGGTTGTGGATGAGACCGTAACCTATGCCATTGAAAAAGCAGAGCGTGCCATGGAACGGGTTTCCAATGAGAAGATCATGGCCATTGGCGAATATTCCGATACGGTTCTGAAGGATATCGATAAGAATCATAAGGAAGTGACGTTCCTTTACGATATGCTCAACGACAAGCATGATAATCTTCAGGAAACCGTGAAGGAAGCACAGAAAGCGGCTACCGATGCCCGTCAGGCCTCCGAGGATGCTCTGCAGGCAACCAGTGATGCACGTCAGGCTTCCGAAGATGTACAGCAGGCGACAGTTGAAGTGCGGCTAAGTTCGGAAGAGACGGCTCCCGCACCGGAGAAGCTTTCCATGACTGCGGATGAACTGCTGGATGCCATTGACGAGGTCAGCGTGGAAGAACGTCCTGCCAAGGAGTTCCATGCATTTGAGCCTCCCAAGGTGGAAGTGGTTCCCAAGAAAAGCAGTAAGAGTGCTTCCAGGTCTTCCAAAAGTGCAGGCAAAAAGAAACCGGCTGCCAAGGAAGAGACCGTGGATCCCGAGAAGATCCCCCAGCTCCGGTTTTCAACAGGAGACGAGGAAAGCGATAATCTTGGAAAAGCAAACAATAATGACCGAATTCTTGAGATGCACCGGGCCGGTAAATCCAATATGGCCATTGCAAAGGCTCTTGGCCTTGGAATGGGTGAGGTAAAGCTGGTCATCGATCTGTATGAGAAGGGCATTAAAGGATAAGGAATTATGAAGAAGATATATTTAAAGTATTATTTGCGTGGCCTGGGCATCGGCATCGCTGTGACGGCTCTGGTGGTTTCCATTATCATGAGCATTTCTTCCGGTAAGAATATGACCGATGAAGAGATCATGGAACGGGCATCGGAACTGGGAATGGTAAAAAGCAGCAGCGTTCTTGCAGACGAGTCCGGTATTCAGATCACAGCGACCGAAGAAAGTGAAGTAAGTGTTGCAGCAGAAGCTTCTTTGGAGGATACTACCGTAGCAGAGACGACCACGGATGCGGACGCAGCTGCAGAGGAGGAATCCAAGGCAGCGGAAGAATCCAAGGCAGCGGAAGAATCCAAGGCGGCGGAGGAATCCAAGGCGGCGGAAGAATCCAAGGCGGCGGAAGAATCCAAGGCGGCGGAAGAATCCAAGGCAGCGGAAGAATCCAAGGCAGCGGAAGAATCCAAGGCGGCGGAAGAATCCAAGGCAGCGGAAGAATCCAAGGCAGCGGAAGAATCCAAGGCAGCAGAAGAATCCGGGACAACCGGAAGCGGTAAAGATACATCGTTCCAGGTGGTCAGCGGTGATTCGTCCTATTCGGTGGCAAAGCGTTTATATGCAGCCGGACTGGTAGAAGGCGTCAATGATTTTGATGCTTACCTGTGCCAGAACGGATATGATAAGCGGATCTGTGTAGGAACCTTCACGATCCCTGCCGGAGCGGATTATAAAACCATAGCCAAGATCATTACGAAAACCAATTAGTTTTTATCAGTTTTTCATTGCAGACGGCACAAATGTGTGTTAATATAAGTCGTTGTCAAAAATTCACGCGCTATCGATTTACAGCAGGTGCCCTTGCTCTGGGTCAGTTGTAGAGACGAAGGATGCGTTTTCCGTGTCGAAAGCGGAAGACGGAAGCATTTTTTGAGAAGATACGCGGACGTACAAACCAAATCGGAGGTATTAAAATGAGCGTTTTAACAATGAAACAGTTACTTGAAGCAGGTGTTCATTTCGGACACCAGACCAGAAGATGGAACCCTAAGATGGCTCCTTACATCTTCACAGAGAGAAATGGTATCCACATCATCGATCTGCAGAAGTCTGTCGTTAAAGTTGACGAAGCTTACAACGCAGTAGCAGATATCGTTGCACAGGGTGGTATCATCCTTTTCGTTGGTACAAAGAAGCAGGCACAGGATGCTGTTAAGACAGAAGCTGAGCGTTGCGGTATGTACTATGTAAATGAAAGATGGCTTGGCGGTATGCTTACAAACTTCAAGACCATCGAGTCTCGTATAGCAAGACTCAAGAAGATCGAGGAGATGAGCGAGGACGGAACATTTGACGTACTTCCCAAGAAGGAAGTTATTCAGATAAGAAAAGAGTGGGATAAGCTTGAGAAGAACCTTGGCGGTATCAAGGACATGACAAGGATCCCCGATGCTATATTTGTAGTAGATCCCAAGAAGGAAGCTATCTGTGTAAAGGAAGCTAAGGCTCTTGGCATCACACTTATCGGTATTGCAGATACAAACTGTGATCCCGAAGAACTTGATTATATCATCCCCGGAAATGATGACGCTATCAGAGCCGTAAAGCTCATCGTATCAAAGATGGCAGACGCTGTTATCGAAGCTAACCAGGGTGAGTCTGTTTACACAGAAGAAGAGGCAGCAGCAGATGCTTCCGAAGCTACCGATATCGAAGAAGTAGCAGACGCAGAGTAATTTGATAGGAGGATATAACAATGGCTATTACAGCAGCAATGGTTAAAGAACTGCGTGAGATGTCAGGCGCAGGCATGATGGATTGTAAGAAAGCACTTTCAGAGTGTGACGGAAATATGGACGAAGCTCTTGAGTTCCTTAAAAAGAGCGGTGCTGCAAAGGCAGTTAAGAAGGCCAGCCGTATAGCAGCAGAAGGTATCTGCCGTACAGCCGTAGCAGACGGTAAGGCAGCAGTTGTCGAGGTTAACTCAGAGACAGACTTCGTTGCAAAGAACGAGACATTCCAGGCTTTTGTTGAGACAGTTGCGGCTCAGGCTCTTGACAGCGCATCTGCAGATGTTGATGATGTATTCATGGCTGAGACATGGAAAGACGATCCGGCAAAGACTGTAAATGATGCACTTGTAGAAAAGATCGCTACAATAGGTGAGAAGCTGAGCATCAGAAGATTTAAGAAGATCGAAGCACCTATCGTTGTTGACTATATCCATGGCGGCGGCCGTATCGGTGTTATCCTCGGTGCAGAGGGATCTAAGAGCGATGCTGTTACAGAGGCTCTTAAGAACATTGCGATGCAGATCGCAGCAATGAATCCTCAGTATGTAAGCAGAGATGACATTTCGGCAGACGAGATGGCTAAGCTTAAGGAGATCACGATCGACAGTGCTCTCAATGATCCTGCTTCACTTCCCAAGCCCATTCTTCAGAAGCTTCTTGACAAGGCTGTAAATGACAAGCTTTGGAGCGAAGAAGATCTTGCAGCATATGAGAAGGAAAAGAGCAACAAGTTCCTCTTCAACTTCCTTTCGGATGCAGCTAAGACAACACTTGCAGGACTTGCTATGGAAGGCAAGGCAGACTATGTAAATGACAAGATCTTCAGCGGTCTTGTAGACGGACGTATCTCTAAGCAGGTTAAGGAGATCAGCCTTCTCGATCAGGTTTATGTTAAAGCTGAAGACGGAAAGCAGACTGTTGCAGCTTACCTTAAGGGTGTAGCAGCAGATCTTAAGATCACAGGTTTTGTACGTTTCGAAACCGGTGAAGGCCTTGAGAAGAAGAACGAGGACTTCGCTGCAGAGGTTGCTGCTCAGCTCGGCTAAGCAATAAACTCTTATAAAGAATAACAGAATGATTGGCAGGAATATCCGATATGATGAAAATATCTGATATTCCTGCTTTTTTATTGTTTAAAAACAGTGACAGTCATAAGCGCCCGGTGATATAATAAATTTTGTATAGGGTTACATATTTGATCATAAAGACTAAATTGTCAGATATTCAGATCAAATAAGCCGGTAAATGATCAGAGTTTCATGGAGGCAGGGTATATGATGACTTTTTGGATCGTAATTGCAATTATCGAATGTCTGGTGATCATAGGCGGGGTTGCTGTTTTTCTCATCAGAAAAAGAAAACAGGCCAATATGGCACAAAATGCCCAGCAGATCGTCAAAGGAAAGCTTAATATCGACGACATTGCCGTAAGCAGCAACAAAAATGATCTTGATGTTGTGGCTTCAGGTTTGAATCTTATCAAGTCCAATCTGTTAACTTTCATTGAATCTACCAAACAGAATACGGTAGTTATTTCGGATGCGGTGGAAAGACTCACGGCAAGCATGAAGGCCAATCAGCTCGGTACCGAACAGATCGCAAGAAATACCATGAGCGTTGAGGAAAAGACCACCGAGCAGTTAGACATGGTACAGGATAACATGGCTGTCATAGAATCAAATTCCGCACAGCTCGATGAGATCAGCAATTATGTTTTAAACATAAAGCAGATGCTTGAGGATATGACAAAGATCAGTCATACGGGCATAAGTGATCTTGAAGGATATGCTCAACAGATGGATTTTGTATCCAAGGATCTGAACAATATCAATGATACATTAAACCAGTTTAATGAGCAGATCAAAAATGTATATACTGTCGGTGATTTTATAGTTGGCATAAGCAACCAGCTTAAGCTTTTGTCATTTAATGCTTCCATTGAGGCGGCAAGAGCAGGACAGGCCGGAAAAGGCTTTGCGGTAGTTGCCGATGAGATGACTCAGATGTCAGAGCAGACAAAGGAAGGCATGGACAGGATCAGTTCCATCCTTGCCGATATCATGCACAGCAGTTCATCTGTAACATCCAGCATCGCAAAATGTACCGAGACCTTCAATACCAGTAAACAGGCTTTTTCTGAAGTGAACAAATCCTTCAGGACGATCGACCGGAACACTTCGGATATACAAAATAAGATAATTGAGATGAATTCCATGTTTGACGTCATGGAAGGCAATGCCGAACATTCTAAGAACATTGCGGTTAAGCTTTACGATGCGGCTCATGATATAAATGAGATGACAGGAGAGATCGCAAGCGTATCTCAGGAGGTAACGGCCGAAGCGACCATGATAGGTGAGAACACCATGGCTCTTGACGGCATGTTATCGGGCATACAGAAGCTTTTGCTGAGGTTCGATACAGGAGTGCTTCCTACATATACAAAGCATGAAAAAAAGATAAAGATAGCCATGCTCAGCATGTACGACAACGATTTCTGGTACGGAGTTAAGAGAGGTGCCGATTATGCCCTCAAGGAACTTGAAAGCTTCAATGCCCTTGCAAGATTTATTCCGCTCTTACCCGGGGAGGGCGATTTTGATGAAATGGTAAGAAATAATATAAAGAGTCTCATAAATGAGGACTTTGATGCCATCATTTATCCCGGATTTTTGGGAGGAGTGGATCAGGTACTCGATCAGGCAAGATCCAAAGGCATAAAGCTCATGACCTTTAACTGCGATTGTAATGATACTTCGAAGAGAGTTGCATGTGTTAAATCGGACTCTGTCTCTCAGGGTGAGATGGCAGCCAAGGCAGCAGCTGATCTTATTTCCAAGACCGGAAC
>JAIKYN010000043.1 GCA_024683155.1 Lachnospiraceae bacterium
TCCTCTATCATTGTGAGGGGTTCTATCAGAAGATGCAAGCCGAAAACGAAAAAACCTTCCGTGCATACACACGGAAGGCTTTTCACCCCTTATTCATTTTTTCACTAAGAACAAAACCTATAAAATATTCTTAGCTTGCGAGGGAAAGATGATTTAATACCTGTTCGAACTCACTGTTGAATCCATTATAGGATACAACCAGATTCTGTGTCAGATTCATACCCAGAATACCAAGAATGGACTTGGCATCTACCACGTAATGGTTCTGGTAAGCAGCCACATCAATGTCAAAATCACACTGACATGCAGCCTTCACAAACATCTTTACCTCTTCCGGTCTTAAACGGATTACTCTCTTGGTTAACATGTCACTCCTTCTTTCTATCCTACAACTATACAAAGCGAACACGTTTCCCCTCTAAAACGTTCTAATGAAGGATACAATATCTTGTGGCCAAAGTAAATGTACAAAGTGATGAAATACAAGATACCCTCAAAAAAACTTTCCGCAATTTTGATAAAAAAGTACCATCTACGAAAACGGTTTTCGACAAAGTGACCAATTCGACAAAACAAACCGTCAGATCACACAAAAAATCACTCCATTAATTGTGCTCTTGAAGTAACTCCCTGCTTTGCCAGAATGTTGCTGACTTCCTTCTTAACAGTAGACACTCCGATGTTCAGGCTCTCAGCGATCTGCCCATTGGTCAGCCCCCTTCGGATCAGATCCAGAACTTCCTTCTCTCTGGGCGTCAGATCTTCCTGCCCGAAGCCAAGGGAGTGCACCCCGTTTTTATATTGCTTCGCAAGTTCCGTTACCTTGACGACAAAATCAGCATCCGCACCGCTCTCTTCCATGAGACTGCCAATATGATCCATGTTCTCCGCAAACGGAAGATATACCTTGTCAGGAGCTGCCATGGCAACGGCACCAGCCAGACTTTCCACTGCCTTGGGGTGATCTCCCATCATCTGATAAGCAGCTGCCATATAGATCAGGCAATAAACCTTGGAATACAGGTTCGGGAAAATATCGGAAATTGCCATACAGTATCCGCAAGCCCCCATTAACTTGGAAATATCCTGCTTTTCCAGCAGATAGCGGGCATAAATGATATATGCAAAAGGCTGCACCATGATCACCAGATGGGAATCGTCAACTTTTCCCTCCTGAAGCCAGTTCTTCACACGGTCTGTATCACCGCAAGTAACGGCAATGAACGAATCTGCCATATCAAAGATATAGCGTGCAAGGTCTTCCTGTGCGCCCAGGATATGGTCCCGAATGGTTTCCATACTCTGTTCCAGCATGGCCTTATCGCCTCGTAAAATAGCGATCCTGGCCAGTACAAACGCCGCTGTTACCACCACAGAATCCTGCTTTTTACTGTCGGCAGTAAACAGCGTCCGATAACACAAAGCTTCCGCTTCCGCTAATTGCCCGCGATTTAAAAGCGCATCGGCACGCATGGAGCTCTCCGCCCCAAATCCATGTCCGTTGGTCAGCTTATAATAAATGGGCATGCACTCATCCATCTGTGCCAGTTCCGTATCCAACATACCGGTTTCTCTCCAGTAAAGATACAGGACAGACGGCGATCCAAACGTCCATGCAGCCTGCAGATTACAAAGAGTTGCGGGACGATGCATGAGCTCCCAACTCTTACGATGACGCTCACTCATGGCATCAATGCGGTTATAACAGATAAAGCTCATTAAGAGCTCTAATTCTCCCTTCAGGTGATTCTTCTCTTCTTCCGGAAGTTCACTTCCTTCGATGGCCTTTTGGATCATATCCTCAGAACGGATCAGGTCTTCATTCAGGCCATGGAAAAACAAGCCAAAAGCCAGGGAGATCAAAGCCGACGGATTATTTTTCCTTGCTTCAAAGCTGGTCTTGTTAAGCATATCAAGCAGGGCCGGCAACGCTTCTTCATCCACGACATTCACCACTTCAAAAGAATTCACCGGTAGCTGGATAAACTCATCATACGCTCCCGCTCTGTGGAAATAACGAATGGCATAATAACGTCCCCCGTTATCCCAGGCAGCACGGCCACCCTG
This sequence comes from Lachnospiraceae bacterium, assembly GCA_024683155.1. Lineage (GTDB taxonomy): Bacteria > Bacillota > Clostridia > Lachnospirales > Lachnospiraceae > JAILDL01. Next base: position 2,068 of record JAIKYN010000043.1, read on the forward strand.
TAAATAGATCTCTTTTTGTTCCTCTTCGGAGAGCAATGCAAACTGACTCTCCAGAAACTTATGAAGCTGTAAATGCATCTGATACGTCTGCGAATGCTTCTGATAACGGATAAAGTAATGTTTTTCCCGAAGCATGGCTTCCGTTTCCTTCTTGCTCCTGCCGGAAAAGGCTGCCGCTTCTCCCAGATGGAATTCCGGATAAATGGAAAGGCATAATAATAAGTGGCGATCGTCGTCAGAGAGTTCCTTCCAGAAGGCCTTCTCCATCAGTACGCTCATACCACCCTGTTCAAAACTACCACGGCGGATCAGGTTATCCAGCTGCAGATATAAAGCAATGACCCATCCGTTGGTCAGCTCCATAACTTCCTTCACCTGCTCGGAAACCACCGTCACACCGGCTGCACGATAATAAGCTTCCACATCTTCTTCATTAAAGGCCAGATCATCTTCCTGCAAATGAAGACAGTTTTTATTCGGTAAAAGATAGACTCTGTCCTCCTTCGGGAACGGGTGGGATGCGATGATGATATGAAGATTCGGATCTCCATGCTGGGCCAGCACCGGGATCAGCTGTGCCTTCCTTGGATCTGCATAAAACTGATAATCATCCAGGAACACATAGGTCTCTCCCTTGGAGTGGAAAGAGGAAATGATATCCTTGAATTCGGCATAATCATCTGCATCATCCGGCAATCCGAATGCTGCCAGACGTTCGCCGGTGGTAAGGTCAAAGGCTGTGGCTAACCGGCATAAATCTTTAAAGCTCTGAGCCGCCGGCATATTCTCAACAAAATGATAGGTAACAATATTCACTGTTTCGTCTTCCTGACGGATCTGCTCCAGGAAATGTTCCACACAAGTTGTCTTACCAAAACCGGATGCTGCCTCAATGAGGGTTAACGGATATCCGGAAATTGCATTTAATTTATCCAGCAATTCCGGAGAGAAGTATTCTACATTCGGTTTCAGTTCTCTTTTTCTGGGCATAGAAACTCTCCTTTTTACACAGAAACCTGATATTGAAAGTACTCCCCAGTCTTTCGGTTTCTGCGATCGTTAATATTTTACCATGCCTGACACAGATTATTCATTGTCCATATGGTAGAAATTCCAGCGTTTTTTTCGTTCAAAAGTTCTTGCGAAAACAGGTAAAAAGCGGTTAAATAGTAATGTATTTTTATTCAGTTTAAAGCAGAAAGGCCATATTACTTATGGGACAAATAACAATTCCGAAGGGCTATAAATCTGCACTCAGTCTTCATGAGACACAGATAGCCATTAAAACCGTCAAGGATTGCTTCCAGGATCTATTATCCGAGCGTCTTAACCTTCAGCGTGTGTCTGCGCCCTTATTTGTAGACCCCGCAACCGGTCTGAACGATAATCTGAACGGTGTAGAACGCCCCGTTGCTTTCGATATCAAAGAACAGGAAGGCCGTCAGGCAGAGATCGTCCATTCTCTGGCAAAGTGGAAACGCTACGCCTTAGACCGCTACGGATTCGCAGTAGGCGAAGGTCTCTATACCGATATGAACGCGATCCGCAGAGATGAGGATACCGACAACATTCATTCCATTTTTGTAGATCAGTGGGATTGGGAGAAGATCATCCGCAGAGATGACCGGAACTTGAAATTCTTACAGGATACCGTTCGCAGCGTATATAAGGTACTGCGTAAGACCGAGAAATATATGGCCATTCAATATGACTATATCGAAGAGATCCTGCCGCCCGACATTTTCTTTATCACCACACAGGAACTGGCAGATATGTTCCCGGATAACACACCCAAGGAACGTGAATACTTCATTGCCAAGGCAAAAGGAGCCGTTTGCATCATGCAGATCGGTGATGTTCTGGAAAACGGCGAGAAGCACGACGGACGTGCTCCCGACTATGATGACTGGACATTAAACGGAGACATCGTTGTGTATTACCCGGTTCTGGATATCGCCCTGGAGTTATCTTCCATGGGTATCCGTGTAGACAAGGATGCACTGCTTGGCCAGCTGGAGAAAGCCGGTTGCATGGAACGAGCAGAGCTTCCTTTCCAAAAGGCTATCATCAACAATGACCTGCCCTATACCATCGGTGGTGGTATCGGACAGTCCCGTATCTGTATGTTCTTCTTGCGTAAGGCACACATCGGCGAAGTACAAAGTTCCCTGTGGCCCGCAGATGTTATGGATGAAGCCAAAAAGGCCGGAATCCATTTACTGTAATAAATAAGCAAAGCTCCGGTTCGTTTAGGAACCGGAGCTTTTTTTACATTCTGTATTCGATTAAGATCAACTCGAACTTTTGGAAAAACTACTGCAGCTTGAACTTTCCTACTTCCTGTCCAAGTTCCTCTGACACTTCTGTTCCGATTTCCGCATTTCCCCATACATTCCGCATCAGATCTGTCATCTCCGCCGTCTGTTCCGCCGTCTTAGTAATGCCCTGAGCAGACTCTTCCACGGCAATATTGATCGCTGCAGTGGACTCCTTGATATGGGCGATCCGTTCTTTGATCTCATCGCTGACATTGGCGATGTTCTGCATCAGACCATCCATATTATCAGCACTGTCCTTATATTCATCACTGATCTCCGCAAGTCCTGCATAGGTCTCTGCCGTAGTGCTTTCCACAAATGTGATCAGCTCCTGTGCTTCTTCTGCCAGCTCATTTACTGCTGTAATGACTTCTTCCGAAACCTTCTGGATCTCGGCAGCTGCCTTCTGGGAATCATCCGCCAGATTACCGATCTCGGTAGCAACCACCGCAAAACCACGTCCGGCTTCTCCGGCTCTAGCTGCCTCGATGCTTGCATTTAGTGCCAGCAGATTGGTCTGGCTGGCAATATTGATAATGTCCTCCGTAAGGGTATTGATCTGGGATACCGCCTTGGAGCTCTCAATTTTCTGTGCTACGGTAGTCTGCATCTCTTCCAGTTTTCGATCCGTAGCTTCCTTTTCCTTGGCCGCACGCTGTCCGGTCTGGTCCGCATTTTTCTTCATGATGCCGGAATATTTGCTTCCTTCTGCTACCTGTTCCACGATTCCGTTAAAGGAATCCGTAATCACTCCCATTCCTTCATTCACCTGACTTAAGGAAGCGGACGTTTCCTGCATGGCGGCACTCATATCCGTCATTGTCTGTGAGATGCCTTCCGCATCATCCCGTGCCGTTCTTACACTGCCGGCGATATCGGAAGAAGTTTCCTCCAGCCGATCCGATTCTGCCAGGATCTTCAGCATAATGCCTCGGATAAACGTAACCAGTGCATTGATATTGCCTGCGATCACTTCAAACTCATCACCACTGGTTTCTTCGATCATATGGGTCAGATCTCCGTCTCCGTTGGAAAGAGACGCCACTTTGTCGTTTAATTTCACAAAACTGCGGCGCAGTCCCACGCTCACAATCCCTAAAACCAGCAACCCGATGAGCAGGACCACTGCACAGATCGCAAAGATCAACACAGCAAGGGAATGTGTCTGTGCATCGATCCAGTCCATACTGATATCGATCGCTGCAAGACCCGTGACCGTACTTCCCGCATATACCGGAGAATAGGCAGATAAATGGGTGCCCCATTCATCGGTATACGGCTCTGCATTGGCTACCGTTTGTCCGCTTAAAGCCAACTGGATCTCCGGATCCTCCGCACCGAATTCCTCATCGATTCCGCCTGGTTCTTCCGGGTCGGAATCTACAACAAATACGATCGCTCCATCCGGATTCTTACGAATGGTGTAAACGTACTCCACGCCTGCATTATCCCTGAACAGACTCAAAGCCTCCAATACCGACAGATAGAGCTCCGATTCCTCATCTCCCGGTTGTATGGCAGCGATCATTTCCCCGTCTACCGATGCAGCTACGCAACGGGCGGTATTCATGGCATTTTCTTTAATCTGGGTGATCAAAATGTCTTTGGTCTGACGATAGACCATGACTCCGATAAGGCCATCGGACAAAACGAATAAAATCATGACAATAGCAGCAATTTTTACGGCAATACTAATCTTCCTGACCTTCATGCGTCTCTTTTCTCCTTGCCTGTCATATAAAATTTTATTTACCAGAAATATTCAGAAATCTACTCCCAATATTATGGAAGTGATTATACTTTAACATCTGCTTACTGCGTTTGTCATCCCATTTTTATGAAGTTTAGACGTAAAATTATTCCTGTTTTGTAATACAAGAAAACCCCCGTGATCTCTGGGTAGATCATCGGGGGCTTTCGTGAAAAGATTATAGAGATACGACTTATCTCTCCCTCTTGCGAAGAGCTAAAATAGCGGCTGCACCGGCACCAAGCATTGTAAATGCCCATGCAAACGGCATTGCCATATCACCGGTCTGAGGTCTGTCTGCCCCAAGTACTTCCGGTTCTTCGGTTGCTTCAACCGTTGTTGTTTCTTCTACATCCTCACGGGATACACCAAGAACAGCCGGTGCACTGCTTGCTGCTGCAGTGGTGGTTGTGGTGGTCTGTGAAGGAGCGGGTGCAGGGGTAGGGGTAGGAGCAGGAGTAGGCTCTTCCTCTGTTTCAGGCTCCGTCTCTGTTTCATCCTCGGTTTCAGGCTCCGTCTCTGTTTCATCCTCGGTTTCAGGTTCCGTCTCTGTTTCATCGATCACGCCTGCTACACTCGTCTTTATTTGGGGAGTTCCTAAATCTATTTTTACTTCAATATCAATCTCATCATCAGCATCACCCAATACATCTTTGAGCGTCACGTTCTGGCTACCTTCGTTTGAAGCAGTTGTTTCCTTTGCAATCTGTTCTTCCGGTTCATCTTTCGCTATACTGCCCGCCCAATTTGCCGCATCATCCAGTACAACCTGCTTTCCACTTCTCTTTACAGCGGCACGAAGCTGATTATCATCTGCATTCTCAGAAAACGTATACTCATAAGAAGGAGTATACATTATTTCGATGGTTGCTTCTTTTTCCGGACCAAAATCTTCTTTCGGCATTACTATAACCTTGTTCAACTGTACTGGACCATCCTTTTCTGCAAGGAAAATCGTAAGATGGATCAGGATATTGGTTCCGTCATCCAGCGGATGCATTACCGCATTGGTCATGCAAATACGGCTGTTGTTCCAGAAGTTGACATGTACTTTATAGTCTCCCTCCTCGAGCGCCAGTGTATCCTCTTTTTCTTCATATTTCTCGACCGCACTATAATATTTTATAATATTCGTTTCATGTACTTCGGCGGTTGCTTTGACTACTTTATACGTACCGGGGTCAATAAAAACATCTTCATCTTCGCCTTTAACTCGGATCTTTCCCGCTACAACAGCAACTTTTTGCGTAATAATATTATTATAGGCTGTGGTATCCCCACTCCAAATCAAATTATTTTGTGCATCATACACTTTCACAATGACATTTTTTTTCTCTTCAAATACTTTTTGGGTAACGATACCTAATTGTTCCCCTGTATCATAAAATCTATGATAACTATAACAATTTTCATATGCGGTCATAGGTGTGGATGTTTGCCCATTGATCGCTGCTTTATAATAATACTCCCCATCAATTTCCTCATAATATCCCATGTAAAGATCCGTTTCCTGATATATCTTAGTACCATCTTTACATGTCGTCGTATATCCAAAACGCGTGGTATGATCGTCAATTTTACTAACAAATGTCAGTTTACTCTTATCTTCCAAGATAAGAGCACCACTCTCTACGGGACGTAAGGATTTGGTCGTATAATCCATCCCTTCCGCTTTAAAGCCCGGCATGACTTCTTTTATCTGTTCTTCATCATATATTTCACCATTCCATTCATAACGGCGCTCTACCTGGTATTTTTCTGATTCTTCCCCTCGAAGAACCTTAATTATTTCCGGATCTAACTCTTTTACTTCCCCATTTTCACCCTTTTCACTGTAAATATAGGTGACTTCTTTCCACATATCGTCATCGCCTGGATCACCCAATGCATACGCTGTATCATTCACATTATCCGTCTTTACAAAAACGCCGTTATCAACATAGCCATACACGATCTGATCTTCCTCTACCTCTTCATATAGGCCATCTTTACGCTGAACCACCTGTACAAGTGTTCCTGCTTCACATGCTTCATCGATTTCTTTCTGAATGGATGCCACAGTCTCTTCCAGACCTTCCTCAGGTATTTTTCCAAGGTCGATCGGTTCACGGTCCCCCCCTTCACCAATTATAACCGGATTCCTGTCCTTATCCACCAGCGTCAGAAATTCTTTCGGCTCGATCTCATCGTTCATATATACCGTATCTGTATATTCAAGTGTCTGTTTTTCTTTTTCTACAATTTCCGGTGTTACAGACACATATTGCCTTGTTTCCTTGTCTGTACTCTCCGTTCCCCCTGTTTCATTTCCTACATAGGTCTTATAATCTGTAGTTATAAATTCCTCAGCAATTTTCAATTCACCGTTACTGTCATATTTATATTGATAATCAAATGATTCTTCCTCTTCCACAGAAGGATGAGATACTTCCGCATCTACTAGTTGCAGCTTTGAAAGCTCCTGCGTTTTATCTTCAGGTTCTGCCACTGGTTTTTCTTCTGCCTTCTTTTCACCTGTTTCAGGTGCAACATCTGTGAGTGAGACAGCCATCTTCGTTTCAGTCAGTTGCGGTAATTCAGCAATTACTGTTTCAGCACCTGTTGATGGATCAACAACAGAAAGTTCTACTCTGGCTGTTCCTTCCGGTGCAGGGACATCATTTGTTTCACCAGAAATCGACACCGGCACATCGTTCGTGATTTGTTCCGGTTCTTCCACTTCTGCCATGGCCATCATAGGTGTACCAGCCACCATAGACAGAGCCATGCCAAGTGCTGCTGCTTTGTACAGTCGTTTCTTCCACAATTCTTTTCTTCTCATCTTTAACTCTCCTTAAACATTGTGCGTTGCCCGTTTTCCCCAGGGACAACCTCGTTTTTTGTCTATGTCTTAAGTCTAAAAGTGAGAATAAAATTATTATATGGGTCAGTGGCTATTTATTTTTAGTAGCCACCCGGTTCCCTGGAATAAGTACTTTTCTTCTCTAATTTCGGGCACAGGAAAACCCCCGTGATCTCTGGGTAGATCATCGGGGGCTTTCGTGAAAAGATTATAGAGATACGACTTATCTCTCCCTCTTGCGAAGAGCTAACATAGCGGCTGCGCCGGCACCAAGCATTGTAAATGCCCATGCAAACGGCATTGCCGTATCACCGGTCTGGGGTCTGTTTTCACCCAGTACTGCGGGTTCTTCGGTTGCTTCATCTGTTGTCTCTACAACGGTTTCTTCTACATCCTCACGGGATACACCAAGAACAGCCGGTGCACTGCTTGTTGATGCAGTGGTGGTTGTGGTGGTCTGTGCAGGTGCAGGGGCAGGTGCAGGGGCAGGTGCAGGGGTAGGGGTAGGCACAGGTGCACTTTCCTTCACTTTCCAATTAACCTCATTATCTATCTTGACCCCATAGCGCATACCTTCAGGTGACTGCAGCTTTTCTACATCATATGGAACTGCTTCGGTTTCACCAGCAATCAATTGATCCTGTATTTCTTTTACTCTATTCCGCTGATCCTCTGGCAATTCAGATATGTCTTCTACCTCATTGCAACCTTCTTGAATCCGTTCTTCTGCCTCGGAAGGGTCTGTGAAGAATTCCTCTTCATCTTCCATATCTTTAAACGCGGATTTTAAAACCATTTCCTGACCATTAAGGAATACGGAATATACAGGCAATGATTGTCTTTGTTCTGCATTGTATTCCAAAGTATTTTTAATGGTCAAAGTAGCTTCTTTTTCAGGTCCGAAATCAGAAGGTTGTAATATTTTCTGATAAAGCCGACTACCATATCCCTGCTCATTACCCTCTTTTGAATAATTAAACCTAAGGAATAATACCAGTGCCTCGCCATCAAATGTTTCAACAAAATATGCATTTGTCATACCAATTCGGTTGTTATCCCAGGATTGGATATTTAATTTATAATTTTCCCCACCTATTTTTCCGGTAATCTCGCGGGTATTATATTTATCGTGATCCGTGTAATAATAGTTATTCGTTACTTCTATCGTCGTCTCTGCCTCACGGATCTTTTTATAGGTACCCGGATCCAGATATACAATAGTATTATTTACATCTTTAACTGCGATCTTACCTGCAACTACAGAAACCTTTTGCTCGTAGATTGCTGATAAAGACGTCGGATCACCTGTCCAAATCTCCTTCCCATTCTGATCTTTAACGATTACCATTGTTCTTTTTTCATTTATATCTTTCAGTTTATATCTCTTTCCATCTGCAGAGGTAAAATAATGATCCCCTTTTGCTATATATACCTCGCTGCAGGGATTTGTTAATCGTAAAGTTTTTCCATCATCTATTATTTCGATATTATTATAATAAAAAGGTGCCCTCATGAAAAAGGTTTCTCCCTTATCCGTTGTATACGTAAACTTAGCATAGTAAAATGAGTCCCCTCCCATATCAACATATTCCCAATCTGTAGATGTTGAACCTTTCGCTGCTGTTGCCCAAATTGTTTCTGTAGCCTGTTGATATGATAATTCATACCCAGACTCTGTGATCGATCCCTGATTTTCTTCAGGAAGAACTTCTTTTAACTCATCTTTCGTATACTCTTTGCCATTCAAATAATAAACAGTTTCAGAGCTATACCCCTCTTTCTTATTCTTCACAGCTTCCCATACTTCTTCCGATATGAATATTTCTTTGTCCCCGTCCTTTTGGTAATACATGATCTTGGCTTCTTTCATGCCTTCATCGGTATTTATATAAGCTGTCGAACCTTCTTCATTTTCTGCTGTTTTAACAAACGTGCCATCGTCCTCAAAATATCCGTAAAATACTCCCTTTTCTTGTTCCTCATCAAGCTTAATTACTTCCCCATTTGTTCCTTCTACTGTCATTACTTCCTCTACTTTAGAGTCCGCAGCAATTTCCAGCGCTACATCTTCCCCATCAGCGGTTTTAACTGTGACAGCATTTCCTTCCTCATCGGTTACATAAAAATGTTCTTCCACATCTACAGTCTTAATGTGTTCCGAATATTCCGGAGTCTGACCTTCGATTCCGGCTTCCGTAGTTTCCTCAAAAGTACCTTCTTTTGCTGAATCTGTCAGATAATTGGTTTCTTCGAATACTTTGATCGTATTGGTATCTGTTACCACACCGTCCTCATCCGGTAGGGATTCGATCACAACAGACACCGGTTCCTTCGTTTCTTCTGTAGGTTGTACTGTAGGTTCTTCTGTAGGTTCTTCTGTAGGTTCTTCTGTAGGTTCTCCTGTAGGTTCTTCTTTCACTTCTCCTGTAAGTTCCGGTTGCGGTTCAGCTACTACTGCTACAGGCTTCAAGTTTGCAGCCATAGGTTCTACCACAATTATTACAGGTTCAACATTATTGTTCTCTCCCTGAGCAGGCTCAGCTACTGTTGCCGGTACATCCAGTGCGACCGGTTCATCCCCCTCTGCCATGGCCATCATAGGTGTACCAGCCACCATAGACAGAGCCATGCCAAGTGCTGCTGCTTTGTACAGTCGTTTCTTCCACAATTCTTTTCTTCTCATTTTTAACTCTCCTTAAACATTGTGCGTTGCCCGTT
>JAIKYN010000057.1 GCA_024683155.1 Lachnospiraceae bacterium
TAAAATACAAACGCCACCCCCGGAATCAAAGTTCCGGAAGCAGCATCCTGGGTTGGGCTGTTTAAAAAACAGTCGCAGCTCGTATCGGAATCGAACCGGTGATTCTGCCGTGAGAGGGCAGCGTCTTAACCTCTTGACCAACGAGCCATATAAAAGGTACTTGCTTATAATACGATATAGATTTTTAAATTGCAAGAACTATTTTTACTTTTTCGGCAAAAGGATCCCGGAGTTTTCAAAAACTCCCGGGATCCTTACAGATTCGTTATCTCAAAAACTAGGGCATCAGATCAAACAGGCTGATCTGGTTGGATTCGGGGATATTCCCCAGAATGCCCAGATTAAACAGCAGTTCCGCTACCGTCTTTCCTACCTTGCAGCGGGCCATAAAATCATCCCGCGATAAGAACGCACCGCCTTTGGCACCTTCCACGATGGAATCCGCCGCACTTTCTCCGATACCGTCAATACTGGTAAGAGAAGGCATGACTTTGTCGTCCACGATCTGGAAATGTTTGGCCTTTACCTTAAAGATATCAATGGGTTCGAATTCAAAGCCTCGCGCGTACATTTCCTGTACAACACGCATATCCGCCAGCTGATCCTGTTCCTTATTTCCCAGCGGAGGTACACCGGAGCCTTTTTCTTCGGAATCCTTCTTCCGTTTCTTATAAGCCGCCAGGTTTTCTTCCAGACGGTCCCGTCCCATACACATCAGTTCATAATTAAAGGCTTTGGCACGGATACTGAAATATGCCGCATAAAAGGCCAGCGGATAATGTACCTTACAGTAAGCGATACGCCAGGCCATCATAACGTAAGCGGCAGCATGGGCCTTGGGGAACATGTACTTGATCTTCTCGCAGGACCAGATATACCAATCCGGTACATCATGGGCTATCATGTCTTCCTTCCAGGCAGGCCACTGCTCTACCTTACCGCCTGCCACCTTGCCTTTCCGCACGGCCTCCATGATCTTGAAGGACTTCTCGGATTCCACGCCCTTACCGATGAGATAAGTCATGATATCATCACGGGTACAGATAGCCGTGGAAATGGTGGCCGTTCCTTCCTTGATGAGGGTCTCCGCATTGCCCAGCCATACATCGGTTCCGTGGGCCAGTCCGGCGATACGCACCAGGTCGGAAAATGCCTTGGGCTGGGTATCAATGAGCATCTGCATGGCGAAATCGGTACCAAACTCCGGGATTCCCAAAGCGCCCAGCTTACAACCGCCGATATCATCCGGCGTAATCCCCAGTGCATCGGTATTCTGGAATAAACTCATAACATCCTGCCCGTCCAGCGGAATGTCCTTTACCGGATCCAGTCCGGTAAGGTCCTGGAGCATACGGATCATGGTAGGATCATCGTGTCCAAGGATATCCAGCTTTAACAGGTTATGGTCAATGGAGTGGTAATCAAAATGGGTGGTAATGGTGCTGGTGGTCATATCATTGGCAGGGTGCTGTACCGGCGTAAAAGAATAGATCTCCTCTCCTACCGGAAGCACAACGATACCGCCGGGATGCTGGCCGGTACTTCTCCGCACCCCCACACACCCCTGGGAAATACGGTCCATCTCGCATCTTCGCTTGGTAATGCCGCGCTCTTCATAATATTTCTTTGCATATCCGTATGCGGTTTTTTCCGCCACGGAGGCAATGGTCCCGGCACGGAAGGTCTGTCCGTAGCCGAAAATAACTTCCGTATATTTGTGAGCCTTACTTTGATATTCACCGGAGAAATTCAGGTCAATATCCGGCTCCTTATCTCCCTTGAAACCAAGGAAGGTTTCAAAAGGAATGTCAAATCCGTCCTTCTTTAAGGGTGCTCCGCACACCGGGCATTTCTTATCCGGCATATCGATCCCGGCCCGGCCTGCATACGCCTTTACTTCATCGCTGTAGAAATCCACGTAGTGGCACTCACTGCAGTAATAGTGGGGGCTTAAGGGATTTACCTCGGTAATTCCCGCCATGGTGGCTACAAAGGAACTTCCTACGGATCCACGGCTACCTACCAGATATCCGTCTTCCACCGACTTCCATACCAGTTTCTGCGCGATAATGTACATAACCGCGAATCCGTTACTGATAATGGAATGGAGCTCTCTTTCCAGTCGTTCCGTTACGATCTCCGGCAGATCAGGGCCATACAGTTCATGGGCACGATCGTAGCAGATCTTAGTCAGCATATTATCACTGTCCGGAATGACCGGCGGACACTTATCCGGCCGCACGGGAGACATGGTATCGATCATATCCGCGATCAGATTGGTATTGGTCACTACCACTTCTTCTGCTTTTTCTCTGCCCAGATAAGAGAATTCCTCCAGCATCTCATCGGTGGTACGCAGATACAACGGCGTTGCTTCATCTGCATCCTCAAAGCCCTGGCTGGCCAGGATGATCTGGCGATACAGTACATCTTCCGGATTCAGAAAATGCGCGTCACAGGTAGCGACCACCGGTTTATGGAATCGCTCTCCCAGCTGAACGATCTCCCGGTTAACGTTCAGCACATCCTCTTTGGTGTTGATCTCCGGAAAATCCTCGCTTTTGATCATAAACTGATTGTTTTCCCAGGGCTGTATCTCCAGATAATCGTAAAACTCCACGATCCGTGCAATGGCATCGTCCGTTTTCCTGCGATCTCTCTTGCTGTTGATCAGGGCACGATACAGTTCTCCCTGTTCGCAGGCACTTCCGATGATCAGTCCTTCCCGGTATTTGGACAGAAGGCTCTTGGGGATACGGGGCCTGCGGTTTCCGAAATAGGTCAGATGGGATTCGCTGACCAGTCGGTATAAATTCACCCGGCCGGTGTTGTTCTTGGCCAGAATGATCACGTGGTACACATTTCTTGCTTTCTGCACCAAAGATGCATTGGATGCTGCAGCATCATGGAGTTCCTGCAGATTGTGGATGCCTTTTTCCTGCAGCATGGGAATAAATTTGGTAAACATGATGGCCGTGGTCTCTGCATCATCCACTGCCCGGTGATGATGTTCCAGGGAAATATCCAGGGTCTTCGCCACAGCGTCCAGGGTATGCTTTCCCTGATTGGGAAGAAGCATACGAGCCATTCCCAGGGTGTCCGCATAGGTAAATGTATGGGGCAGTTCCAGGCGCTTGCAGTTCTCTATGATAAAACTCATATCAAACTGAGCATTATGTGCCACCATGATGCAATCCCTGGAAAAATCCAGAAATTCCGGCAATATCTTCCGGATCACCGGCGCATCCACCACCATATCGTCCCGAATACTGGTGAGCTGTTCGATCTTAAAGGGAATGGGCACTTCCGGATTCACAAAGGTGGAAAACCGGTCTACGATCTCCCCGTTTTGCACCTTCACCGCACCGATCTCAATGATCCGGTCCTCAATGGGTGAAAAGCCGGTGGTCTCAATATCAAAGACCACATAAGAATCCATGAAATCCTGCGTGGTGGGATTTACCACTGTGGTCTGTTCGTCATCCACAAGGTAGCCTTCCACACCGTAAATGATCTTAAAAAAATCGTATTTATCGGGATTTGGATCTCCCGCTTCTTTGCGTTTTCCTTTTTCTGCCTTCCACAGGTCTTCCCAGACATGGTTGGCATCCGGGAAAGCCTGTACCACGCCGTGATCGGTCACCGCGATGGCAGGATGTCCCCATTTATACGCCTGTTTTACAATATCCTTTACATCCGTGATGCCATCCATATCGCTCATCTTGGTATGGCAATGGAGTTCCACCCGTTTCTTCTCGGCGCGATCCACTCTGGGCGTACGGAAATCCTGAATCTTCCGGATCCCGCGAACCGAACCGATGACCAGTTCCTTGTCCCAGCCATCCAACGCCACCACACCCTTGATCTTTACAAAGGTGCCCGGCTTTAAGCCGCCCATCAGTTCCTCCATGTATTCATTCTGAACGAACAGTTTGGTGGAGATGGTATCGGTAAAATCCGTGGTCTGAAAGCTGACAATGGTACGCTCGTTCTTGATCGGATGGGAATCCAGTCCCACGATCTGTCCACGGACCACCACTTCTCCCAGTTCTCCGATGATATCACTGATGGAAATGGCATCCTCTTCCACATCGGATCCGTACAATACGTCCGGATCGTCGCTGCGCTTTAACGGACGTCTTCCGCGAGAGCCTTCTTCTTTTCCTTCTTTATTTCTGGCAAAGCGGCCGCTTCGTCTGGGCGTATCCCCCGCCGCAGCTTCATCCAGCTTGCCTCCTTTTGTTTCTTCTTCCTTTTCCTTCGCAGCAGGTTCTTCCGCAGCTGCGCCGCCGGCTCTGGGTTCAAATTCGATCTCGTTGTTACGCTTGATCTTTGCTTCCTTAAAGTCCACATCCACGATCACATCCAGATTGCACCGCTCATTAAAGACCTTCCGCAAAATGGAAAGCAGTTCTGCGGCGTATCCTTTACCGAACACCGAATCTTCAATGATCACCGACATGTGTTCCTCATCGGTAAAGACAAAATCCGCCTTTTTAAAAAGATCATAGATCACCACGCTGTAGGCTTTCGCCTCTTTCAAAAAGCTGTCTTTGTATACGCCCCAAAGCTTTTCTGCATTAAACTGTCTGGACAGATGAAACTTCTCAATGATCCGCACCACCATGTCGTTCCGGGGAAACAGCTGCTTCTTGATCTGCTTCTCCACTTCCCATAAGGTAGGCTTTAAGATCAGACGATCGGAGGCAATATAAATACGCAGAGAGTCCCTGCTTTTGGTCGCAGCAACTCTCTCCACTTTGGTCTGCCCCATAAGGGCTGCCATATCATCCTGTAATTTTAAATTAGGAAAAACCTCCAAAAACGGTTTACTCATGTCTATTCTTTCCAGTTCAACAATTCTTCACGCAGTACGTCTAACAGCTGATCTTCCGGTACCTTGCGGACGATCTCTCCCTTCTTGATCAGAAGGCCTTCTCCTCTTCCGCCTGCGATACCGATATCCGCTTCCTTGGCTTCACCGGGTCCGTTTACGGCACATCCCATAACTGCCACCTTAATATTTAAGGGGATATCCTGCACCATCTCTTCCACCCGGTTCGCCAGAGAGATAAGATCGATCTTGGTTCTGCCACAGGTCGGGCAGGAAACCACTTCGATCCCGCCTTTGCGAAGGCCCAGGGTTCGAAGGATCTGCCTGGCGCTCTTGATCTCTTCCACCGGATCTCCGGTAAGCGATACACGAATGGTATCACCGATGCCCTGACTTAAGATAAGACCAAGGCCGATGGCCGATTTGATATTACCGCTTTCCAGCGTACCTGCTTCCGTGATACCCACATGTAAGGGATAGGGTGTCTTTCCGGCCAGTACTTCGTGGGCTTTTACACACATTAAAACATCCGAAGACTTAATGGAGATCACCAGGTTATCATAACCAATGTCCTCGATGAGATGTACTTTATCCAGGGCGCTTTCCACGATGCCTTCTGCGGTCACGCCGCCGTATTTTTCCACCAGATTCCGTTCCAGAGAACCGCTGTTTACACCGATACGAATGGGGATATTACGTTCTTTGGCCGTCTTCACCACGGCTTCCACCTTCTCACGGGAACCGATATTGCCCGGATTGATACGGATCTTGTCCGCACCGTTCTCCATGGCTGCAATTGCCATGGTATAGTCAAAATG
>JAIKYN010000063.1 GCA_024683155.1 Lachnospiraceae bacterium
TGAAGAAGCCCTTGTATAAGGTACTGGGTGGTAATAAGCAGCAGGTGGAAACGGATATCACCATCAGCGTCAACGAGATCCCGGAAATGGTAGCCGATTCCAAACGAGGGGTGGCAGACGGTTTTAAGATCCTGAAGATCAAGGTTGGTAAAGAAGGATTAAAGGATGTGGACCGGATCCTGGCCATTCGGGATGCGGTAGGCCCGGAGGTTATCCTCCGTATCGATGCCAATCAGGGATGGACCCCGAAGGAAGCGGTGAAGATCATCACAGCCCTGGAAGACAAGGGTGTTGAGATGGATCTGGTGGAACAACCGGTGAAGGGGCATGATATCGACGGCATGGAATATGTGACCAGCCATGTAAATACAAAGATCCTTGCAGATGAAAGTCTGTTTTCTCCGGAAGATGCCGTAACACTCATAAAGCGTCATGCGGCGGATCTTCTGAATATCAAACTGATGAAATGCGGAGGCATTTACCAGGCGCTTAAGATCTGCTCCATTGCAGAGATCTACGGCGTAGAGTGTATGATCGGCTGTATGCTGGAAAGTAAGATCAGTGTCAGCGCAGCAGCCCATCTGGCAGCAGGCAAGGGGATCATTACAAGAGCGGATCTGGACGGTCCGGCCCTTTGTAAGATCGATCCTTATACAGGAGGACCTGCATTTAACGGGGCGTTAATTACAATGCCGAAGGAGTGCGGTATTGGAATTACCAATATAGAGGAAGCTCTTTGGAAAGAGCTTCAGAAGGAGGAATCATGAAAAAGAAAGTCTTATCACTGATCCTGTGTGCAGCAATGGCAGTTACCATGCTGGCAGGCTGCGGCAGCACAGACGGGCAGAGCGCATCCTCTTCGGGTGGAGATGCGATGGAATACAGAGAACTGTATTCTTCGGAAGTCGGAACACTGAATTACCTGACCACCAGTACCATTAACGAGATGATCATTCCTGCAAATGTCATTGATACCCTGGTAGAAACCGATGCCAAGGGAAATCTGGTACCCTCTCTGGCAACCAGCTGGGAGCAGAGCGACGATGGCCTTACCTGGACCTTCCATTTAAGAGAAGATGCCAAGTGGGTGGACAATACCGGCAAGGAAGTTGCAGACGTTGTGGCACAGGACTTTGTAGATGCCATGAAATATATCCTGACACCGGAATATGAGGCAGCCAATGCACAGAACCTGTTCGGCGTGATCTTAAACGCAGAAGAGTATTATATGGGTGCAACCGGCGTAGCCGATGAAGACGGCAAGGTTTGGGATGCCATTGATTTCAGCGAAGTAGGTGTAAAGGCAGTAGATACCTATACTCTGCAGTACACCCTGGCAAAGGAAGTTCCTTACTTCCTTTCTTCTCTGGTATACGTACTGTATATGCCTGCAAACGGTGCCCTTCTTGAGAAGACCGGTGCTAATTTTGCAACCAGTGCAGATACCATGTATTACAACGGCGGCTATTATCTCCAGGAGTTTACCCCCCAGGAGAAGCAGGTTCTGGTAAAGAATGACAAGAACTGGGATGCAGCCAATGTATTTATTACCAAGATCACAAGAACCTACAATGCAGAAGCAGATACCCTGGCACCTGAAATGGTTAAGCGTGGGGAAGTCGATTATGCAGACATCGGATCCGAGATCTTGGATGACTGGTTATCTACGGATGAAACCAAGAATCTGGTGAGCAAGCAGCGTCCTTCTACGGATTATTCTTATTTCTACTGCTTCAATTTCAATCCGACCTTTGCGGATGAGTATGAGCCTGAAAACTGGAAACTTGCTGTAAACAACGAGAATTTCCGCCAGGCTATGAAGGCGGCATTAAACCGTGTAAATCCGGTTGCGATCTCCGAGCCCAATGCGCCCGAAGATTACATCATGAACACCGTTACTCCTTATAGCTTTACGGTAAATGCGGATGGAAAGGATTTCTCCGATCTGGATGCATTTAAGGATATCAAGGCAAATGACAGCTTTAATGCAGATACAGCAGCTTCCTATAAGGAAAAGGCTGTAGAAGAGCTGACGGCAGAAGGTGCAACCTTCCCTGTAAAGGTTCTGATGAAGTACAATCCTTCCACTACCAACTGGGATAAGGAATGTGCCGTAGTAGAACAGCAGATGGAAGAAGTACTGGGTACAGACTTCATCGATATCATTGTAGAAGCAGGTCCTTCCGATTCCTTCCTGTCTCAGGTAAGAAGAAGCGGTGACTATGCATTTATGAAGTGTGGCTGGGGTGCTGACTATGCAGATCCCGAGACCTGGACCGATCCTTTCTATCAGGCAGAAGGCGATCTGGAAGGCTACAAATATGCATTTATCCGGAATGCCATTGAAGAAAATACCGCTTCCGCAGCAACCGTTCAGGAGTACTTCGACCTGGTAGAAGCTGCTAAGGCAATTACAGCAGATGCTGACAAGAATGCTCGTTACGATGCATTTGCAACAGCAGAAGCCTACCTCATCGACCATGCGCTGACCATTCCTTACGGAATCTCCATCAGCAATTATGTTGCAGTTCGCTACAACGTATTTGACGGTGAGTATGCATCTTGCGGTACAGTTCCCAATAAGCGTTATAAGTTCATCAAGGTTCAGGATAACTTCGTAAGCATGGAAGAGTATGAAAAAAATCGTGAAGCTTGGGGCAATTAATAAAATTCCATTTTGATTGTATTTTTATGAAACAAGTTCACCGAAATTCGTTATAATAGTAAGTGGATTATCGGTCCCGGTGGGAGTGCTTCCACCGGGACTTTTTTGAGCATGGAGGAAGTATGGTTCAATATCTTGCAAAACGAGTGGGCAGATCGCTGCTGACACTGGTGATCATCGTGACGCTGGTGTTTATTTTGCTGCGTCTGATGCCCATTGAAGGATATTTTGAGAATTACGAAAAGCTGACGGAAGAACAGATCCAGGTTGGTCTTCGGGAAATGGGACTGACGGATCCGATGCCGGTACAGGTCCTCCATTTTTATCAGCAGCTGCTCCACGGGGATCTGGGGGTATCCAGACGGTACCGCTCCAATGTTTCCGTGGTGGAGATATTACAGAAGAAGATCCCCATCTCTGTGCGTCTGGGATCTTTATCCATTCTGGTTTCGCTCCTGGTGGGCCTTCCCCTTGGTACATGGATGGCCGGTCATAAAGGAAAATGGCCGGATAAACTGGGAACGGTATTTATCGTATTTATTCAGGCAGTGCCCGCCGTGGTGTACTATCTGTTCATTCAGTTGTACGGAACCACCATCTTAGGCGTGCCGCTGCTCTTTGATGAAGGGAATCCTCTGTGCTGGGTTCTGCCGGTATTTTCCATGTCTCTTGGTAACATCGCATACTACGGCATGTGGCTTCGCCGTTACATGGTGGATGAGAGTACCAAGGACTATGTGAAGCTGGCAACGGCTAAGGGTGTTCCCAGAAATAAGATCATGCGCAATCACATCTTCCGGAATGCATTTGTTCCGCTGGTGCAATATCTGCCCACCTCTTTTCTGAATACGGTCATCGGCTCCATTTACATTGAATCGCTGTACAGTATTCCGGGCATGGGCGGTCTGCTGGTAGATGTTATCAAGAAAAACGACAATAATATGGTGCAGGCCATTGTTCTGTTATATGCAACCGTGGGCGTCATCGGTCTGTTATTAGGTGATATCCTGATGACTATCGTAGATCCCCGGATCTCCTTCAGTAAGAAAGGAGGTGTCCGCTGATGCTGCGTTTTAAAAGTAAGACCGTAAGCAAACTGGAACAGCAGGTAGAGGAACATATTGAGAATATGTCCGATGAGCAGCTGTTTTCCTTTGCAGAGTATGACAAAGACAAGAGCGAAAAGACCGCCTACAGCAATTATTCCTACTGGAAGAGCACCTTCCGTGCATTCCGGAAGAATAAGGTAGCGGTAACTCTGGTATGGGTGGTACTGGGTATCCTGCTGTTTACCCTGATCCAGCCCTTCCTTCCGGGTCAGTATGATCCCAACTATATCAACAATGATGAAAACGGTCTGCAATTCCGTAATATTGCACCCTGTGCACAGTTCTGGTTCGGAACCAATTCCATCGGACAGGACCTGTGGGCAAGGATCTGGGCAGGAACCCGTAACTCCATGATGATCGGTATCAGCGTAGCGCTGATCGAAGCACTGATCGGTATCGTTGTGGGTGTGCTCTGGGGTTACGTGCGGAAACTGGACTGGTTTTTCACAGAGATCTATAACATTCTGGATAATATCCCCAATACCATTATCCTGATCCTGATCTCTTATATCATGAAGCCGGGTGTTAAGACCCTGATCTTTGCCATGTGTCTTACCAGGTGGATCCAGATGGCCCGTTTCATCCGAAATCAGGTGCTGATCATTCGTGATCGGGAATATAATCTGGCGTCTCGTTGTGTAGGAACACCGACGCAGAAGATCATTACGAGGAACCTGCTGCCGTACCTGGTATCCGTTATCATGCTGCGTATGGCACTGACCGTTCCGGAAGCCATTGGTAATGAGGTTTTTATCACTTACATCGGACTTGGTCTTCCCACGAATATTCCTTCTCTGGGACGACTGATCGACGACGGACGACAGCTGATGATGAGTGCATCGCTTCGCTATCAGCTGATCTTCCCTACGGTGGTGGTTTCCATTGTGACCATTTCCTTCTATATCATCGGAAATGCTTTTTCCGATGCGGCAGATCCCAAGAATCACATCTCTTAAGGAGAGAGGGAACATGAACAAAGATGATATCATCCTTTCAGCAAAGGATATTGAAGTACAATTTAATCTGCGGGGACAGATCCTTACCGCCATCCGCGGAGTGAGCCTGGATATTTACAGGGGTGAATCTCTGGCGATCGTAGGAGAATCGGGAAGCGGTAAATCCGTGTTTACCAAAACCTTCAACGGCTTATTGGATGCTAACGGCAAGATCACCAAAGGAACCCTGATGTATGAGGGCAGAGATCTGGCCAAGTACACTACAGAGAAAGAATGGCTGCAGATCCGTGGAAAAGAGATCGCCATGATCATGCAGGAACCTATGACATCTTTAAATCCCTTAAAGACCATCGGGGATCAGATCTGTGAAGCCATCCGCCTGAGGGATAAGAGTATTCCGGCAGATGCGGCACGCAAGGAAGCGGAGATGTATCTTCAGGAGGTAGGGATCGATGATCCTGCCAGAAGATATAAGCAGTATCCCCATGAATTTTCCGGCGGTATGCGTCAGAGAGTGGTGATTGCCATTGCCATTGCCTGCAGACCGGAGATCCTTATCTGTGATGAGCCGACCACAGCATTGGATGTGACCATTCAGGCGCAGATCCTGAAGGTCCTTAAAGAGATGAAGACCAAATACAATCTGACCATCGTTTTCATCACCCATGATCTGGGTGTGGTAGCCAATATCGCGGATCGTATCGCGGTTATGTATGCAGGAGATATCATTGAAGTGGGAACCTGTGAGGATATTTTCTTTGAGCCTAAACATCCTTACACCTGGGCCCTGTTATCTTCCATGCCCCAGCTGGGCGTAAAAGGAACGGATCTGTATTCCATTCCGGGCAATCCGCCCAATCTGTTTGCCGAGATCAAGGGAGATGCGTTTGCACCTCGTAATCCCCATGCGCTGCAGATCGACTTTATTAAGAGACCGCCATACTTTGATGTGTCCCCCAGCCACAAGGTACGCAGCTGGCTGATGGATCCCAGAGCACCCAAGGTGGATCCTCCGGAAAATATCCGGAGGCTGAAGGAACTGAAGGCAGTAAAAATATAAGGACAGACATATGGAACAGAAAGAAGTACTTTTAGATGTCCAGAACGTTTCCGTAACGTTCGGCAGCGGAAAAAATAAATTTGAAGCGGTGCATCATGTTTCCTTTCAGGTGCATCGGGGTGAGACCTTCGGTATCGTAGGCGAATCCGGCAGTGGCAAGACCACCATCGGACGAAGCATCATGCGGATCTATCCTACCTCATCCGGCGAGATCCTGTATAAGGGTCAGAAGATCAACGGTAAGATCTCCAAAGAGCTGGACCATCAGGTAACCCGTGAGATCCAGATGATCTTCCAGGATCCCATGGCATCCTTAAATGAGCGTGCCAAAGTAAGTTACATTGTCAGCGAAGGCCTGATGAATGTGGAAAAACTCACCCAGGAAGAGTATGATAAGCGTGTAGATGCGGCTTTGCAGGAAGTGGGGCTTTTGCCGGAATTTGCCAGTCGTTTCCCTCATGAATTCTCCGGAGGACAGCGGCAGCGTATCGGTATCGCCCGCAGTCTCATCATGCAACCGGAACTGGTCATTGCCGATGAACCCATTTCGGCACTGGATGTAAGTATCCGTGCACAGGTTCTGAACCTGCTGGATAAATTACAGAAGGAGCGAGGTCTGACCTACATTTTCATCGCACATGATCTGTCCGTTATGCGATTTATTACCGACCGCATCGCCGTGATCCATAAAGGTAAGATCGTGGAACTGGCAGAGACGGAAGAGCTGTTCCATCATCCGTTACATCCTTATACCCGGGCTCTGCTTTCCGCTATCCCGGTACCCAATCCCATTGCGGAGCGGGGCAAGGAGCTGATCGTGTACGATCCGTCCATGCATCATTATGAGAAGGACCAGCCGGAGTGGTGTAAGGTAAGCGACGATCACTACATCCTCGCGAACCAGGAAGAGCTGGCAGCATATCGCAAAGAGCTGGAAAGTCATTAACAGCAGGAGGCATTTATATGAAAAGCGCCATTGTATGCACTACAACGGCAACGCTGCGGCAGCAGCCAGATGACAAGTCAGAGATGGTCGATGAAGCGCTCTACGGCATGGAAGTACAGATCCTGGAGGATCTGGGAGACTATGCAAAAGTAGAGACCTTCTATCGTTACCAAGGATATATCCGAACCGAAGAGTTAGTATGTGATCAGACCCTGGTGCCTAAGTGGCAGCAGGGTACTCTTTATGTTATAAGCAAATCCTTTGCGGATGTGCTCAGTGCCCCCAAGGTACAGGGGCTGTGCCTGCAGGGGATCACCCGGGGAGGCTGCGTCCTGGATCTTGGACCTTCGGAAGCAGAAGGCTGGCGGAA
Source organism: Lachnospiraceae bacterium (assembly GCA_024683155.1). Classification (GTDB taxonomy): domain Bacteria; phylum Bacillota; class Clostridia; order Lachnospirales; family Lachnospiraceae; genus JAILDL01. Next base: position 7,107 of record JAIKYN010000063.1, read on the forward strand.
GGTGGGACTGATCGATGGCCGGGAAGGGTATACCAAAGAAAGCTTTCTGATGCCTATGCCCTCAGAGCCCTGTTTTTCTTCGGAAAAAACAGAAACGGGACAAAACTGCGAAAGCAAGGATAACCCACAGGGAGACAGCACCTATGCAGGTGTGCAGACAGAAGAAGTCTTCCGGGCGCGTCTGGTGGAAACGGCAAAGCTCTATCTGGGCACCCAGTATCGCTGGGGTGGCCGCAGCCCATTGGGAATAGATTGTTCGGGACTGGTTTCCATGGCTTACTTATTAAACGGAGTCATTATATACAGGGATGCGAAGTTAATGGAAGGGTTCCCCTTAAAGGAGATCGCCTTTGAAGATAAGAAACCGGGAGATGCCTTGTACTTCCCGGGACATATTGCCATGTATATGGGGGATGGTTATTACATCCATTCCACCGGAAAGAACGGCAGCGACGGAGTGGTGATCAACAGCCTGGATCCCAAGGACCCCCTGTATCGGGAAGATCTTCCCGGAAAAATACTGGCAACCGGATCTTATTTTGCCTGAAGGGTGGCATAAATAAGCCTTTTGGGAAAGAAAGAATAAAAGAAGAGAAAAAGATTGCTTTTTATATAGAAGAAAGAGGCACCAATGAAAGTTGTAGACATGCACTGCGATACCATTTCGGAGATCTGGTATTCCAGGGATAACATAGGAGAAAGCGAATATGATGATCTGGGAGGCCCCCAGGAACTGCGGAAAAATCGCCTGCAGATCGATATTGAGAGGATGGAAAAAGGCGACTATTTCATGCAGAACTTTGCCATGTTCGTGAATATGAACAATGGTCTGGATCCCCTGGAATGTGCGTTAAAACTCATCGATATCTTTTATGAAGAGATGGAGAAGAATGCAGATAAGATCCTTCCGGTGAAATGTTGGGCAGATATTGAAGAAGCAAGACGAAGCGGAAAGATGGCAGCGATGATCACCCTGGAAGAGGGTCAGGTGACTAAGGGAAATCTTCAGTATCTTCGGGATCTATACCGGTTGGGGGCTCGCATGATGACCTTAACCTGGAATCATGAAAATGATCTGGCCTATCCCAATCTGGTTTCCAAGGATCCCCGGACGGTGTATCCCTTTCATCCGGTGGAAGACCATGGGTTAAAAGAAAAGGGGATCGAACTGGTGGAGGAATGCGAACGCATCGGCATGATCCTGGATGTATCCCATCTGTCCGATGGTGGATTTTACGATCTCTATGAACATACCAAAAAACCGTTTGTAGCCAGTCATTCCAATGCCAGAGCGGTTTGTGGGCATTGCCGGAATCTCACGGACGACATGATCCGTAAGATCGGGGAAAGAGGCGGCGTCATCGGATTAAACTACTGTGCATCCTTCCTGGAAGAGGGCGAAACAAAAGAAGCCTGCAGAAGCCGGGTATCGTTCATGGCCAGGCATGCAAGACATATCACCAATGTAGGCGGTATGGACTGTCTGGGGCTGGGTTCGGATTTTGACGGGATCTCCGGAAATCTGGAGATGGATGAATGCAGTAAGCTTCCTATGCTGGAAGCGGCACTTATGCTGGAGGGCTTCCGGGAAAGTGAGATTGAGAAGATCTTTAACGGAAATGTGCTCAGACTGTATCGGGAACTTTTATAAATAACAAGCGATATCTATAAAGAGCCGGTTTACTTTTAAAAAATATAACCAGTTATATAATAAGAAGAAACGCGTTTTTAGACAAAACGGAGAAAAGGATACGCATATGACAGACCCCAGATTAACACTGGAAAAACGAATCGAAGCCGAGATCAAAAGTTATGACGGTACCATGGGCATCTATATTGATGACCTGAAGGGAAACGTGATCACCTTTCATCCCGACGAGAAGTATGAAACCGCCAGCTGCATCAAGATGTATATCATGGCGGCATTATTTGACGCCATCGAAGAAGGAAAAGCTTCCCTTACGGATAAGCTGGTATATAAGAAGGAGCATGTCATCGACGGAAGCGGCGTCTTAAGTTCGCTGGAGATCGGAACGGAACTGACGGTGCAAAATGTTACTACTTTAATGATCATCGTCAGCGATAATATCGCGACCAATATGATGATCGAATATCTGGGACTGGAGAATATCAATGCCTGCATTCAGAAGCTGGGCTGCAAAGATACCATCCTGCATAATCCCATTGATTTTGCAAAGTATGAGAAACTGGGAACCACAACGCCCAGAGACTATGCATCCTTATTTGTACGGATCGCAAAAGAAGAGCTGATCAGCAAGGAAGCAAGCCGCCAGATGCTTGCCATTTGCAAACAACAGCACTATAATTCCATGATAACCAAAAGTTTTCCGCCCTATTACATCGATCCGGACAACTACGAAGAGGAGATCATTTATGTGGCTTCCAAAAGCGGAAGTATGGACGAGTGTCGTAATGACGGCGGGATCATCAGTACCCCTTATGGAAAATATGTCATCGTGCTGTTAAATAAGGATTTCTCCGACCGGCAGTATTATCCCGATCACCCCGCTACCGTATTCGGGGCAAGGGTCAGCCGGATGATCCTGGATCAGTACCTGGCATTGGAAGGAAGCATATGTTTACCGTAAGATATTTTAACAAGCTGCTGTATGAGCTGATCTATAACATTATCTACATCGGCCCCGCCATATTGGTGGCCATTACCTTTCATGAATATGCCCACGCTTCGGTGTCTTACTTACTGGGAGATACCACAGCCAAAACCGACGGGCGGATGACCCTGAATCCCCTGAAACATCTGGATCCGGTGGGACTTCTTTGCCTGTTGTTTTTCCATTTCGGCTGGGCAAAGCCGGTGCGGGTCAATACCCGTCATTATAAGAATCCAAAAGCAGGGATCATATTAGTATCTCTGGCGGGACCCGCCATGAATTTCTTATGGTGCTTTATCGGTGTAGCGCTGTATTACGTGCTGGCACAGAAAAACGATGGCGGCGTGGTCTACAATTATTTTGTAAGTCTGGCGGTGTATCTGGCTTCCATTAATGCGGGCCTTGGGCTGTTTAATCTGATCCCCATTCCGCCCTTGGACGGTTCCAATGTACTCATGGAGGTCCTTCCCGTAAGAGGGAAGCAGTTCCTGATGAAGCTTCGGCCCTATGCGCCCTATATTCTGCTGATCCTTCTGGTAACCGGGCTGTTAAATGTACCTCTGTCTGCGGCGCAGCAAGGGATCATCAATCTGTTCCTGGGATGGGTGAAAAAGATTGCTTCGTTATTTATCCATACCGCGGGAATGGATGTGATATAATTAAGCCGAAAGATGTCCCGTAAAAACGGAGACACAGGAAATTACAGGAGGGTAATAAAATGATTGGATTTATTATTAGTTTACTGATCGGTGCTTTAGCAGGTTGGATCGCAGGACAGTTCATGGGAGTACAGGGCGGCCTTCTTCGTAACATGCTCTTAGGTATCATCGGTGGTGTTGTAGGTAACTTTGTATTAGGTCTGGTAGGTATTTCTGGAAGCGGTTTTGTCGGCAGTCTGATCGTCAGTGTCGTAGGCGCTTGCTTACTGATCTTCCTTGGAAAGATCTTACTGAAATAATCGTCCCATAATTTATTAAGATTTTTTGTAGTGTTTGACAAATAAAAAAATAATTGCTATAGTAGTCCGCGGTGATGCACTTAACAAATTTGTAACAAATCGCAACAGAATTGTTACAAACGAAAAGATCGCTTAATAGTGAGTGATCGTAACCAATAAGAGCGTTACCGCGGAGGTTTTATGTTTAGCAAGAATGTTGTGAGGAGTCTTGCAGGCCTCGGGATCATGGCAGCACTGCTGTTTGTTTCCCCGGTTCTGACGACTCAGGCTGCAGAAGTTGTTTCTACAGTCGTTTCAACAACGGCCACAGTTAACGGGTCAGCGTTGAAAATCAGACAGAATGCATCCATTGGTGCGACAGTACTGGGCATTGCTTTTAATGGTGATTCCTTTACTGTAACAGGTGTAGTTGACAATGAATGGCTGAGCGTATCCTACAGAGGACGCACAGCGTATATTGCTTCCGACTTTGTAACACTGAAGACGGTTAGATCTCAGGTAGTTACCATTGAGGAAGAAGAAAGTGCTGCTGCAGAGACTGCAGAGAGCACTGCTTCCGAAGAGGTTACAACCGCAGAAGCAACAACCGAAGCTGTGAAAACAGCCGAGGAACCCAAGGTTTCCAACGAAGTAAAGACAGCAGAAAATACAGTGACTCAGCAGGCAACGGCTGAAGCAACCACTGTTGCAGTGAAGGCTGCTCCTGCAGTCAGTGCTTCTACAGAGACTTCCTCTCAGGCAACGGAGAGGAAGGTATCTGTAACAGAGACCACAGCACCGGCAGAACTGCTTGCCGGTATCGAAGCAGTAACCGATAAAACGGTTGCTGATAAGACCGTGGCAGAAGAAAGCATCGCCACAGAAGAAACCATCGCAGAGGAAACTGCGGCTATTGCAGAAGAAACGGTAGCCACAGAGGTTCCTGCAGAAGAAACCGTCACCGTAGAAGAGACGGCATCGGCTGAAATTGCTGCAGTTGAAATCCCTGCAGAAGAAACATCTGTTTCTTCCGAAGAAGTTGTTCTTGCAGAAGAAGTTGTTTCTGTAGAAGAAGCAGCACCTGCTGAAGCAACTGCAGAAGAACAGAACATCGAAAATGCAGCACAGTCTGCATATTCCGAAGAAGACTTGAAGTTACTGGCTGCTTTGATCTATTGTGAAGCGGTTGGTGAATCTTATGAAGGAAAAGTTGCGGTAGGAGAGGTTGTTATGAACCGTGTGGCCAGCACCCGTTACCCGGATTCTGTTTCCGGCGTGATCTATGATGCAGGTCAGTTTACTCCTGTCAGCAGCGGAAAATTTGCGCGGATTCTGGCAAACGGCATTACAGACGAAGCATGTCTGCAGGCTGCTGCCCAGGCGCTTACCGGATCGGACACTGTAGGAGCATGTACCCGTTTTAACCGGGTAAAGGCTTCCAGCCAGGGTACCGTGATCGGTAATCATGTTTTCTGGGGCTGATCGTAAGCTCCAATCGTATTACACCTGAATTTTGTCAATGAAAGGCTGTCGTGATGGGCAAACTATGCCCTCGCGACAGCTTTTTGCGTTTGGTTTTTGGGACTTTAGACCATAGGCAGTGGGTAAGCCCTGTGCTAAAATAAGCAGGTAAACGTTGGACCACGGAGAGCAAACATGAGATTATTGATCATCCGGCACGGAGATCCGGACTACGAAGTAGATGGATTAACGGAAAAAGGCAAACGGGAAGTAAAGCTTCTGGCGGAGCGTCTGTATGCCAGGGAGAAGATCGATCATTTTTATGTATCGACCTACGGAAGAGCCAGAAAAACAGCGGAGCCCACGCTGGAGAAATTCCATGCGAAGGCAGAGATCTGTGACTGGCTTCATGAGTTTGACTATCATGTAGACTGGGAAGAAGGCAATGATGCGTCCTTAGCCTGGGACATCCTGCCCCGGATCTGGACGGCCAAAGAGAGCCTGTTTCATCACGATGCCTGGTTTGAAGAGCCTTATCTTAAGGCATCGGGGATCAAAGAACATTTTGACTATGTGACCGGGAAAATGGATGAAGTGCTTCACGCCCATGGCTATGATCGGAAGGGCTACTATTATGAGGCCCGTGAAAGCAATACCGAGACCCTGGCCTTCTTTTGCCATTTCGGTGTAGAGGTTGTATTACTCAGCCATCTTTTAAATATCGCTCCTGCTCCGCTGTGGCAGGGAACTGTTGCCCTTCCTACCGGGATCACTGAACTGGTGACGGAAGAGCGGGAAAAAGGCATCGCTTATTTTCGTATGAATCGTTTCGGAGATGTGGCGCATCTGACGGAAAACGGAGAACCCTTAAGCTTTGCCGCAAGATTTTGTGAAGTATATGATGATTTTTCCCAGAGACACTGACATAAAGGCAGGTCAAGGGAAAGACAGGAAAATAAAACCGCGCCCGGGGGGAGCGGAAGAAACAGAACAGGAGACAGAACATTGAATCGCTCGGATATTAATACCATTAAGAAGATCTTTAAGAAAGACGACGGATCGGTGCGCTATGTAGATGTGGTTGCCGTGAACCTGAACAATGAGCAGACCCAGTATCATTATTCCTTCTGGAATCTGGAGGAGGATGTGGCAGGTCGTTATGTAAAGATGGCCAATCAGTCTTTTTCCGCAGGAAACGGCGTGCTGGCACAGGACGTTGATCTGGTGGATGAAGATATGCTTCATACGTTGAAAACCCTGGCCGGAAACGGCTCCGACGAGGCTTTTCTTGAAGCTTTAACAGAGCGGATCAATGAGAAATTCGAGCGTACCACCGGCTTTTTACTGGTACTGTTATCCGGCCAGTATGATGTTCCGGCACGTACTACCGACAAGATGGCACTGGATGAATCGGAGATCGTATACAGTTATGTTCTTGGCATGGTATGCCCGCTCAAACCGTCCAAGACGGAGCTGGAATATGACGATGCAAGGGGAGGCGTATGTCTGGCGGACATTTACCAGATCCTGCAAAAACCGGCAGCCAGCTTCTTATATCCTGCCTTCGTGGAAGGAGAGCCGGATGATCGGATGGTATATTGTCATGCGAAGGATAAAGCCGGAAAGGCACTGATGGTAAATCTTTTTGGTGCGGATATGCCCAAGGAAGAGCCGAAAAAACCCAAGACGGCACCTGCTCCGGTTTTGCCGGAAGCAGAAGATGGCCCGGACAATGCTCCTTCCGTCTATACTACGGAAGACGGGACAGAGATCCCGTATCAGCTGAGCCCTGTGGAATTGCAGGGGATCGGCGGGATGCCGGCAGGAGGCCTTCCTACGGATGAAGCGTCTGCGGCACTTGCAGCGGACGATGCCATGGCACAGGTGATGGAGGGCATGGAAAATGCGGCAGCACCTTCTCTTGGGATCAATAATATGAATCCTGCTCCCGTGGGAACCCTGGGAGATGGAAGCGAAGTGCCGCCCGTTTCCGGAAGGATCACAGACGGCGGGGAAACGGGAGACTCTGCACCGGCACCCACCACCATTCAGACACAGATGATCAACGGACAGGTATGTTATATCATTCCGGCGGATCTGCTGCCCATCGAAGTGATCCGACAGTATCTTAAGAAATAAGACCGCATCGGTTCCATTGTTTTGGACCTGCTGTATATGATAGAATAGCTATAACTTTTAGAAGGTAAAGCGTTAAATTACTGGGCGCAGATCGGAGGAGAAAATGGATATCGTATGTTTAGACCTGGAAGGGGTATTAGTCCCTGAGATTTGGATCGCATTTGCTGAGGCAAGCGGGATCCCTGAATTAAAGAGAACCACCAGGGACGAGCCGGATTATGACAAACTTATGAAGTGGCGCCTGGGTATTTTAAAAGAGCACGGACTGGGCCTTAAGGAGATCCAGGATACCATTGCGACCATTGATCCGCTGCCGGGCGCAAGAGAGTTTTTGGATGAGCTCAGAAGTATTACACAGGTGATCATCATCAGTGACACCTTTACACAGTTTGCGACCCCACTTATGAAGAAGCTGGGATGGCCCACCATTTTCTGTAACACACTGGAAGTGGCAGAAAGCGGTGAGATCACCGGTTTTAAGATGCGTATCGCACAGTCGAAACTGGCAACGGTCAAGGCACTGCAGTCGGTTGGATTTGATACCATCGCATCCGGAGACAGCTTTAACGATCTGGGTATGATCCAGGCCAGCAAGGCCGGATTCCTGTTCCGCAGCACGGAGCAGATCAAGAAAGATTATCCTCAATACCCCGCTTATGAAGCCTATGATGAACTGTTGGAAGCGATCAAGACTGTATTAAACGGAAAGTAAGAGGTAATGGATGGCATTTCAGAAAGAACTGACGGAATACTCGGAAAAGATGGTATCGCTCTGCGAAAAGAACGATGTCATTTCCGATGACCTTTTTAAAGAATACGGAGTAAACAGAGGTCTTCGTGACCTGAACGGTAAGGGCGTATTAACAGGTCTTACCAATATATCGGAGATCCTATCCTTTGATACCAAAGACGGCAAACGGGTTCCCATAGACGGTCAGCTGTGGTATCGCGGATATCGTGTGGAGAACCTGGTGGATGAGTATGCCAGGACCGGATTTGGATTCGAAAAGGCAGCCTATCTGCTGTTATTCGGGGAAAAGCCGGATTCCGAGGAAGCGACGGAGTTTATCCGTTTGCTGGCAAAGAATCGTACGCTGCCCCGAAACTTTACAAGAGACGTTATCATGAAGGCTCCGGGCAAGGATATTATGAATTCCATGACCCGGTCCATCCTGACCCTGGCTTCTTATGACAAGAATATGATGGATCCGGATGTTGCCAATAATATACGGCAATGTATCTCCCTCATTGCCACATTCCCGTTGCTGGCCTGCTATGGGTATCATGCCTACAATCATTATGAAAATTATGCCAGCATGTACATTCATCGTCCGGATCCCAAAAAGTCCACGGCGGAAAATATCCTGGGACTGCTTCGTGCCGATGAAAATTATACGGAAGTGGAAGCGAGAGTGTTGGATGTTGCGCTTATGCTGCATATGGAGCATGGTGGCGGTAATAATTCCACCTTTACCACCCGCGTGGTAACCAGTTCCGGTTCCGATACTTACTCGGCCATGGCAGCAGCCATGTGTTCCCTGAAGGGTCCGCGTCATGGTGGTGCCAATCTGAAGGTAATGGAGATGATGGATAACATTCGAAAGAATGTTACGGACTGGAATGATGAAGAGGAGATCTACCGTTATCTGTCCAGTATGCTGGACGGCGAGGTGTTTGACCATAAGGGCCTGATCTACGGAATGGGCCATGCGGTGTATTCCATTTCCGATCCCAGAGAACGTGTCTTCAAGGACTTCGTACTGCGACTGGCAGAAGAGAAGCAGCGTAAGAAAGACCTGCAGCTCTATGAAAATATCGAGAAGATCGCCCCGAAGGTGATCGCAGAAAAGCGCCATATTTACAAAGGTGTCAGCCCCAATGTGGATTTCTACAGCGGGTTTGTATATAGTATGCTGGGAATTCCCAGAGAGTTGTACACACCATTATTTGCCATTGCTCGTATTGCAGGCTGGAGTGCACACCGTATCGAAGAACTGATCGGTGCCGGTAAGATCATCCGTCCTGCGTATATGAGTGTTATGACAGAAAAAGAATGATCAATTTGATTTTTTGGAGGAAGTAAATGGGCGGATTTTTTGCTGCTGCACTGAAAACAGACTGTGTATTCGATCTTTTCTTCGGTACCGATTACCATTCCCATCTGGGAACCAGAAGAGCCGGAATGGCAACCTTCGGAAAAGACGGATTTAACCGGTCGATTCATAACATCGAAAGCTCTCCTTTTCGGACCAAGTTTGAGAAAGAGATCCATGAGATGTCCGGTAATCTGGGAATCGGCTGTATTTCCGATTACGAGCCTCAGCCGTTGATCGTACGTTCTCATCACGGAACCTACGCCATTACAACGGTTGGCAAGATCAATAACCAGGAAGCCCTGGCAGATGGCATTATCAAAAACGGGGGCACACATTTCCTGGAAATGAGCGGCGGCAGTATCAATGCCACAGAGTTAGTGGCGGCCCTGATCAATCAGAAGGATAA
>JAIKYN010000091.1 GCA_024683155.1 Lachnospiraceae bacterium
CCCGGACGACTTACGGGTCGATGTACGTGTACTGTTGCTGTTTTTGCCGTTGTTACGAGTGGCCATGTATCTGAAAAACCTCACTTACTGAATTTATGATAAAAAAGGCAGATCCTATGACACATCAAAGTCATCGGTATCGGATACTTCAATGTCATAATGCATCAGTTCATCCGGTACTGCCATGGGATAATCCAATTCTTTTTTAACCCTCTTTTTACGGGTAAGAAGCGATGTGCCGGGAAGATCCGAAGGATCCTTGGGCATTGGATGGATCACTCTGCCCTTACCGGGTGCATTGGCGATCTGATCCACGCGGGGAACCGTTTCTTCTTCCCAACTCTGAGGTACGATCACCTTACCGATACCGGTGGCGTTCTTACCTGCAGGTTTCCTGTCAGCTTCTTTTTCTGCAGACGTTCTGTCAGCATCTTTCTCCGGAATTTTACATGCAGACTTCTTACCGGTCACACCACTGACCGTAGGAACTTCCGATGCTTCTTCGCCGGCAACGGAGCTGACGGTAGGAAGCTGATGGGATTCCTCTTCACTATCATCCGCAGGATCCACATCGGCATCCTCTGCTTCCTCTTCACCTTCCCCATCTTCCGCGTTCATAACGGAATGGGCCGATAACAGAACCGACAGACCGGTAGCACCCAATAAAATAAACAGACTGTAACGGGTCATCTCCAGAAGTGCTTCACCCGCCGCAAAGTAAGAATATACAATAAACGCACAGGTAGTAAGTGCAAGAGATATGCCAAGTTTACGGTCTTTGGTAGGAATGCTGATCAAATGGGCAAAGATCAGAACACCCAGGATCACATTGGTAAGAATATAGCTGCTGATGGAACGGAGCATGAAATCAATGCCGTTTTCCATGGATGCAGCAAAAGGCGTCACAAAGTAATCCGCCGCATAGGTAAGTGCCGCCTGAAGGTTCCAGGACACATAGACACATACGGATACTGCAAATACCACAGCCGTGGTAATGATAAACAGAAGGAAAGTACGTAATTTGTCTTTTTGCGCCGTGCAGGAATCTTTACAGATCAGCAAGCACACTGCTAATACTGCAAGAAAAAGCCCATACACCGACAAAAAGCACAAAAGCCCGGCAAAAAGACCTGCAACCAGGCATTTACCGATCTGCCATTTTCCTTGGGAAATCAGCATATCCGCTATTACATCAAAAACGAAAAAGAAAAGGAACAGAAATAATATTCCGTCGGATAAAGAAGCGGAATTTAAATAAGACTCGGGAAGGAACCAAACCAGAACCGCCGCAGAGATACCGGCGATCCTGCCATAAAGTTTACGCGTCCCAAGAAACGCAAAAAGTCCTGCGAAGTACAGCAGGATGATCTGTAATAACAATGCCCAGCTTTCCGCATTCCCAAGAAGCATAAGGACTCCGTGAAGAAGGGCAATATATGCAGTGTTAACGCTAAACAATCCGCCGGGCAGTGTAAAATCATTGCCCACAAATGCTGCTTGATATTCTTCTCCTGCGGCTGAACCAAACCCGAAGGTCCGGATCCCATAATAACGGAGCAGAAAATAAACGCCGGTAAGCAGGCAGATCAGGATCACTTCCCATAATTTCTGATAGTGAACCCGGATCCTGCATTTGGATGCAAGAAAACGAAACAATGCCCGTACACCCATAAGGATCACTGCCACTGCCAGGAATACACCACAGGTGATCAGCACGGTCATATAAGCATCCGTAATATTAAAATCCATTAACGCGGACAGGCAGTAAGAAGCCAGAGGAACTCCTGCCATAGCCGCCAATAAGAACCAACTTAAGAAAGAAAGGATCTTAGTCATTTTCATTTTTATCATCCCTTTGATTTAAGAACGTCTCTATATTGTATCGAGGACGATGCTTCACTTCCATGTATACCTTACCGATATACTCTCCCACTAACCCAATGGAGATAAGCTGAAGTCCGCCCAGGAACCAGATACTCAAAATAAGGGATGTCCAACCTTGTACGACCGAACCGGATATATAGGACACAAGGGCATAGATCGCAGCGATCACGCACAGGAACAGGATCACCAGTCCCATGGTCATGATCATGCTGATGGGTTTTGTACTGAAGGAAGAGATCCCTTCAAAGGCAAGCGCGATCATCTTTTTCAGAGGATACTTGCTTTCTCCTGCCACACGCTCCTTCCGGTCATAATATACACTGTCGGTCTTATAACCGATCAGCGGCATCATACCGCGAAGGAACAAATTGGTCTCTTCATACTTGGAAAACTGTTCCAGAGCACGTTTGCTCATAAGACGGAAGTCTGCATGGTTATAAACCGTCTTTACACCCATGGCAGCCATCACTTTATAAAAGCCCTGCGCGGTGGTTCTCTTAAAGAACGAATCCGTTTTACGGGCATTACGAACACCATATACAATATCATTTCCATCATGGAACTTATCGATCATCTCTTCGATCACTGCTACATCATCCTGAAGATCCGCATCGATGGATACCGTTACATCACTGACATCCTTTGCCGTAATGAGACCTGCGGTAAGCGCAAACTGATGACCTACGTTTCCTGCCAGTTTCAGACCCTTCACCAGAGGAGATTTCTCGAATTCCCGGGAGATCAGCTCCCAGGTGCGGTCTTTGCTTCCGTCATCCACAAAAAGAATGAAGCTGTCTTCCGCGATCTTTCCTTTTGCGATAAGATCCTTTAACACGTCCTGCAATGCCGGAGATGTGATCTCCATTACTGCCTCTTCATTATAGCAAGGTACTACAATTGCCAGTCTGTCCATGATTTATCACCCACGTTTATAATGATATATAAACAATTCCCTCAAATTTTCTACCATTTTGCAATACGTCGACATGCATCCGGATAAGTCCCCTGTTTTGATCTTATCCACGCAGGGCAGGATATACTCCTGCAGGATCATCTGATAAACCTTATCCGCATTGGAGGATTTATCGATCCGTTTCACAATGGTCGGCGCAATATCGTAATACTCATCAATGAGCGCTCTGCCTTCTTCGGAACCTGCCATGTACCCGTCCCGGAAGGAACGGATCAGATTCAGTTCTTCACAATCGATCCCCATCTTACGATTCTCACAAACCGCAGTGGTAATATAACAAAGCTTTTTCCGGAACCCTTCCTGAATGGATTCTCTGGAAGCACCTTCCAGATGGTTCCCCGGAAATTCCTTTTCCCAGGCATCCGCAATATCCTTGATGACCTGCTTTGCCTGTTCACCTGACAGTTTCTCGAAAAATGCCGGGAAGATATAGGCCACCAGAAAGAGATTCCCGTTCATCTGAAGATTGGTCCGCTTATTTCTTGCCGTCTCTTTCTCCAGGATCTCCCGGAAAGAAGCAGCCAGTGCATCTCCAGCCAAAGACGCCCCGGCAGGATCCTTGCAGATCTCTTCCAGAAAAGCACCGTTTGCAGAGCAAAAGCTTTCAAAGGCTTCCCCGTAGGAATCCCTTGAAAACTGTTTTATGTAATTGTCATAATCCTTCCAAACAACGGAAACACTTTCCTGCATGCTCATGGCATTCCCTTCGCTCCCGGACGGAAATTATTCATTCCAGTTATGATATACACTCTGCACGTCATCATCTTCATCCAGAAGATCCAGGATACGCTGAATACCCTTTACGGCTTCTTCATCGGTGCAATCCACATAGTTCTGGGGAACCATGGCAACTTCTGCAGAGATCATGGGAATATTCTCTTTCTCAAGTGCTTCCCGAACGGTCTCAAAATCATCGGGAGAAGTAAGCACTTCAAAGCTGTCCTCTTCCTCTGCGAAATCTTCCGCACCTGCATCCAGAGCCAGCATCATCAGGTCATCAGCACCCATATCGCACTCTTCCTTATCGATGATGATCTGCCCTTTGTTATCAAACATAAAGGATACGCAACCGGGGGTTCCGATGTTGCCGTTTCCTTTGGTAAATGCACTACGTACATTGGCTGCCGTACGGTTCTTATTGTCGGTCAGCGTATTTACAATGATAGCAATGCCGCCGGGGCCGTAGCCTTCGTAGGTAATGTATTCATAATTCACGTTAGCACCTTCACCGGCAGCCTTTTTAATACCACGATCAATCGTATCGTTGGGCATATTGTTACTCTTGGCCTTGGCAATGACCTGGGCCAGCTTAAAGTTGTTGGCAGGATCGGGTCCGCCTTCTTTTACGGCAACTGCGATCTCTCGACCGATAATGGTAAAGATCTTACCCTTCGCTGCATCGTTCTTCTCTTTTTTATGCTTAATGTTTGCAAATTTTGAATGTCCTGACATTGGTTAATGATCTCCTTCAGTAATTTCTTCTTGATTGGTCTGACATTTTTTGACAAGAACCTTGTCAATGTGCTTGTCCAGCACAGATTCGATGGAAAACAGATAATCTCCCACCTGAACGGAGAAGGTATCTCCCTCCTTGGGTATACGATCCATACGGGCGATCATATAGCCGTTTAAGGTGTCATACTCTTCCTCGCGGAAGTCAATGTGGAAGCGCTCTTCCAGTTCTTCCAGCTTCGTCATGCCGTCAATGACGTATTCATCCCTTCCGGCACGCTCAATGGATGCTTCCTCATCATATTCATCCATGATATTGCCAACGATCTCTTCCAGAATGTCTTCCATGGCAACAATACCGGAAGTCTGGCCGTATTCGTCGATGACCACCACCATCTGACCTTTGGTGGCCTGCATCATGGTAAACAGTGAATCCAGATTACGGGTCTCCGCAATAAATACCGCTCTTCGAAGCAGCCCCGGTATATCCTTCAGGGCAAGGCTCCGGTTAGAGGAAACCCGGTTCATACGCATGGCATCCTTCATGTGGAGGATACCAACGATATGGTCAATGCTTTCTTCGTACACAGGATACCGGCTGTTGGAACCGTTAAGCATCTCCGTAATGGCATCACTTAAGGTCATCTCGGCATCCAGTGCCACGATCTTATTCCGATGCGTCATGATATCTTTGGCTTCTTTGTCACTGAATTCAAAGATATTATTGATCATCTTTGCTTCATTCTCTTCAATGACGCCCTGTTCGTGACCTTCCTTCACCAGGGAGATGATGTCTTCTTCCGTCACATCATCCAGTCCGCTGAAATCCTTCACGCCGAAAAGCCGCAGGATCCCCCAGGTACCGTAATGAAATACGGCTGTGACCGGAGCGGTAAGGATCACCAGTGCAAATACGATCTTCCAGGTATGATCCGCAAATCCTCTCTTATGCCGATCTCCCAGAAAAGCCGGGATCTTGATCCCGATCACAATGTGGATGGCCAAAAACAATATAAAGCATCCAACGTGATGTAAATCTTGTAAATCCAGCGGAAATTGTTCCTCAATGAGGCAAACTTGCAAGATTACCATCAAAATACCCAGGGCTGCCGCACCTTCCGCATAAAGCCAGGTGCTACCCCGGAGGAACTTATCCTTGATCCCCTGTTCTGCAGGAGGATCATCCGTATTGGGATCTACTTGTACGTTTTCACTTAAGCCCTTCTGGGCAGCCCGGAAACCGTAACTCAAAAAGCTGAGCAGGAGAACTAAAACATAAAGAATTCCCCACGTGGCGTACGAGGCGCCGTCGTCCATAAAATTTCACCTCAATCCAATAAAAAATCTCAAAAATACATCAATATAAAATATAACATTTCCCGTATTTTCAGTCAATCCCGCAGGGTTTGCCGTCCTTTATATACACCCTGGGAATACGGGGCGTTAAGAGACAGGTCAGTTCATAATTAAACCGTCCGCTGAGGGTACCAATTTCCATGGCTGAAAGACCGTCTCCGATGAGGATCACCTCATCTCCTTCCCGTACGTCGGGGATATGGGTCACATCCACCATAAACTGATCCATACAGATCCGTCCACGCATGGGCGCTTTCTGTCCATGGATCAATACATGGCCCTTGTTGGATAAGCTTCTGGGATAGCCGTCACCGTACCCCAGAGGAATGGTGGCCAGCACCTGCCGGTCCGGAGTGATATAGGTTCCCCCGTAGCTTACCGGCGTTCCCGCATCCACCTCTTTCAGGTAGGAAATGTGGCTATGCAGGGATAATACTTCTTTTAAAGGTAAACGGTCCATGGGAACCTCCGCAGAAGGTGCCATCCCGTAAAGGATGATCCCTGCCCGGACCATATCCATCCTTGCTTCCGGCATGTTGATGATGGCAGCGGAATTGGAACACTCCCGGATGGGAATGGGTGCACAATATTTCTCTGTCTGTGCCAGAAAATCCACATAGGTCTTAAGCTGGGATCTTGCCTTGGACAGGTCCTCTTCGTCCGCATCGGCAAAATGGGTAAGGATCCCTTCTGTCACCAGGCCTTTCAGCCCCTGCACATACTGAATAAATGCAATGCCGCTTTCATCCGGCCGGATACCGATGCGGCTCATACCGGTATCCACCTTGATATAGACTTTCAAGGTGGTATGCTGCCTTAGAGCTTCATCCGAAAGGGCCTTTGCTTCGTCCTTACGGAAAACCACCGGGGAAATATGTTCCCGCACCAGTCTCTCATAACTATAAGGGAAAGGATACCCTAAGATCAGGATCTCCTTTTCGATCCCTGCATCCCGAAGTTCAAAGGCTTCTTCTGCGGTAGCCACGCAATAGCCATACAGATAATCCAGCGGCTGTGTATGCAGGGCAATGGCCTTTGCACCATGACCATAGGCGTTGGTCTTGATCACCGCCATGATCCGGGTGCCATCTCCCACTTTGTCATGAATACTGTTGAGATTAAAGGTTACCGCATCCAGATCGATGCGTGCATAGCCTCGTTCAAATTGTTTTAAGTCCAGTTCCTTCACGTTCCAATCACCAGCTTTAACATGGATTTTAACAAACCAAACCGAAATAAACGGTATGGATGATTCTTAAAAAAAACAAATTTTATCTTTTCCGATACGAAATCCCACAAAGGATCCCGCAAACACCCATCAGGAAAGAAGCTCCCATAAAGCACAGATCTCATCCGATGCCGTCATGGAATAGGAATTTTTTTCCGTCGCTGCGATCTCTCCGCATAAGCCGTGGAGATAAACCGCAAATGACACTTTTTCCTGCATGGAGTGCTGACTGTTTCTGCTCTGTGCAAGGATTCCTGCAAGAAGTCCCGTAAGTACATCGCCGCTTCCAGCCGTAGCCATACCGTCATCTCCGGAGAGATTCACATAAATCCGATCCTCATGGGAAGAACAAACGATGGTGGCATGATCCTTCAGAGCAATACAGACGTCCAGATCACACAGCCTGTCACTTCCCAGATATTCCCGCAGGGCATATTCCCTGCGAAACAGTCCGTCTCCTGCCAGTTGCGAAACAGACAGATCCAGTAATCTGGCCGCTTCTCCCATATGCGGGGTCATGATCACCTGCTTGGGAAGTATAGCATATAAAAGGGGATCTGTGGATAATACATTCAGCCCATCCGCATCCAGAAGCAGGGGAACATTTAATCCGGTGCCAAGGATACTCTGCATCACTTTATGAGACTTCGCATCGTTGCCGATCCCCGGACCCATAGCCACCACATCCGCCCAGGAAACCATGGCTTTGATCTCTTCCTCCACCGGATGATCTGCCAGAATCTCCGGGATAAGTACCGTATCCACCATTGCTTCCGGCACTTCGTGAAGGATCAGATCTCTGTTGACCTGATCAGTCAATATCTTGACCATGCCACATCCCGAAGCAAACGCTGCCTTAGCTGCCATAATGCAGGCACCTGCCGCAGACGCGGATCCGGCATACAACAGCACCTTTCCGAAGGTTCCTTTATTGCCCCTGGGATCTCTTGGCAAAAAGCTTTTATAATCCGTACGGGAATCTTCAAATCCGTAATGAAGAGGCTCAGTATTTAAGGCATCCTTACATACGATCCCGATGGGATCTTCATAGATCTCTCCGCATACTTCCGGACCTGATCCAATGAGTTCTCCCAGTTTTACTGCTCCAATGGCAGCGGTTGCATCCGCATGAAAACACACTCCCGGGATCTCTCCCGTATCTGCCATCAGGCCGCTGGGAATGTCTATGGCCAGGCGAAACGCAGCCGCTTCATTTACCTGAGGGATCACTCCCTTCCAGAAGCCTTCGATGGGTCTGGATAAGCCAATCCCGAAGATGGCATCCACGATCACGTCAAAGCCCTGCAAAGAAGGCAGTTCCTTAAGAAGCTCCACCTCCTCAAAGCCTGCTTTATCCCGATACAGCATCAGCCGCTCTTCCTGTTCCCTGCAGCCGTCGGAGCGTTTATCCGAAGGCGGTAAAATACAGGTCACCTTATGGCCTTCCGTCAGAAGGATGCGGGCCAGAGCAAAGCCATCGCCGCCGTTATTGCCGTTTCCGCACAGGATCAGAACCCTTGCAGGAGCTGTCATCTTCTGCAATACGCTTTCCAAAAGCACCTCATATGCAAAGAAAGCAGCCCGTTCCATAAGAACGGACTGCGGAATCTTCAAAGTGTTCATGGTAGCATGCTCTGCTGCGTACATTTCATCCGAAGTGGGTAAATATCGATACATCACTGTTTTTTCTCAGCCTCCGTTTTATCAGATCCCGATGGTTCGGATCCTGCTTTTTCAGCTACCGTTTTCTCCGCTTCTTTCTTTAACACTTCCGGGTTATACTTCATATCAAATAATTCCACAACCACCGGACCGAAAACATCATGCATATAGGAATATAAGGCATTATTGTCTTTCTCTGCCCGCTGCTTGCGGATCACATTCTTCTTCAGCTGGATCCGGATATCCGTCAGCCAGTCGGCAATGGTATCGATCTTCCGGGTATTCTCCTGGATCCGTTCATAACAGGCTTCCATGGAAGCCAGCATCAGTTTTTTATTTAACTGACTGATCTCTCTGGGAAGGTCGATGAGGCGGTCCTGGTTGGCATCCAGTTTCTCATTGCATTCTTCGATGAGGCGCTTGTGTTCGGCCAGTTCCTCTTCGGAACCGTCTTCATCGGCCAACTGCACGATCTCATCCATGAGCTTGTTCTTGATCTTCTTAACTTTCTTATCTTCGTTGTTCAGTTTTCCCTGTTCCTGCACCAGCTCATTCAATTCATTGGCCAGCTGTTCGATCTCATCGGTCATGCCGGCCTGGGTAAAAAGCTGATGCCACTTATGATCCAGAGTCAGTACCGGAATATTTTTCCCTTCCAGTGCTTTTTCGAAGGATTCAGCTTTTTCAGACATAGGACACTATTCCTTATCGTTCATACTTTTCAGTTTGTAGGAAAGCTTTAATACGGAATCCGTCAGATGCACGTTCTCTACCGGAATGGTAGACGGTACATTCAGATCCACATGGGCAAAATTCCAGATCGCTTTGATATCCGCAGCCACCAGGACCTCGGCAACCTTTACGGCACTGCCCTTGGGAATGGTCAGTACGGCAATGTCGATATTATTGTTCCGGACAAAATCCTCCAGCTGATCCATCGGCTTTACTTCCAGTCCGCGGATCTTCTTGCCCCAAAGATCGGGATTTTGATCAAACAGACCGCAAAAAACAAACCCTC
This sequence comes from Lachnospiraceae bacterium, assembly GCA_024683155.1. Lineage (GTDB taxonomy): Bacteria > Bacillota > Clostridia > Lachnospirales > Lachnospiraceae > JAILDL01. The sequence continues at coordinate 9,574 of JAIKYN010000091.1, forward strand.
TGCGTTCAAAATTCATATAGTTGACCAGTGCCTGGCCCAGATTACCACATCCGATCAGAACCAGATGATGACTTTGATCCAGTCCCAGGATCCTGGCGATCTCGGAGTATAAAAACTCCACGTTATAGCCGTAGCCCTGCTGGCCGAACCCTCCGAAATTATTAAAATCCTGACGGATCTGGGATGCAGTGACCTTCATCAGTTTACTAAGTTCCTGGGATGAGATCCGTTCTACGCCCTGATCCTTCAGTTCTCCTAAATAACGAAAATATCGGGGAAGTCTGCTGATG
>JAIKYN010000099.1 GCA_024683155.1 Lachnospiraceae bacterium
GTAAGTAACACGTTGTGTTCTTCGTAGACCTTGGCCGTGATCCGGCGTAACAGGTCATCCACTTCATTGGCCGTATACTGATCGGAGATCTCAATATGAATGGAACCGTTGAATGCATCCGGCCCATAGTTGTGCAACACCAGATCATAAGCTCCCATAACTTCCGGGAAAGAACGGGTCGTCTGCTTGATCGCCAGGATCAGCTCCGGTTCCGCACGCTCTCCCAGCACCTTGGAAATGGTATCCCCCATCATCTCGGCACCGGCTTTGATAATAATTACGGAAATGATGGCACCCAGCCAGGCTTCCAGGGAAATCCCCTTCCACAGGTAGATGAGCGCTGCCACCAGGGTAGATGCGGAAATAACGGAATCCATACTGGCATCCGCGCCGGAATTCACCAGCGAATCGGAATTCACCTTTTCTCCTACGCTTTTTACATATCGGCCCAGGAAAAACTTTACCAGAACCGCTGCAGTTACGATTATGAGAGAAACCGTACTGTAATCCGGTACATCCGGCTCAAGGATCTTCTTAACAGACTCCACCAGAGAAGTAATACCGGCATATAAAACCAGCACCGAGATCATCATGGCACTGAGATATTCGATCCTGCCATGTCCGAAGGGATGCTTACGATCCGGCTCTTTACCGGCCAGCTTGGTTCCGATGATGGTGATGAGTGACCCCGCCGCATCGGAAATATTATTTACCGCATCCAGTACAATGGCGATGGAATGCGATAAAAGCCCGATGACCGCTTTAAAAGCAGCCAGAAATACATTTGCCAGGATACCAATGATACTGGTCCTTACGATCACGCGATTACGATTGGTTTCAGCACTACTTTTTCTCATAAGACAGTAACCTTCTTTCTGTAAAGTCTGTTTATATTCTAACAGAAAAGGTCTGTTTAACCAAACAGACCTTTCTTTACATAGGGTTCACAGCTTGCACCTGCAAATTCATACCCTGTATCTTCAATTGCTTTCTTTAATACATCCGTATCTACGGCTTCCTCGATCAGAAAGGTAGCTTCCTTCTTCTTCCGGGAACTTTGCACCTTCCTGGCGGCAGGAAATGTTTTACGGATGGTTTCACTGATGTGGGATTCGCACATGGTGCACATCATCCCTTCGATCTTCGCCGTAACTTTATACATCTTCGCTCCTTTTCAGCGCGTCTGCTTCGGGTCGGAAGGTTTGGAGCCGCAACTGCTGCATCCGGAACAGGAACATCCTCCGGAGCAACCTGCGCATCCGCTTCCCTTCAGTTCACCGCGGATCATCTCCACGACATTCTTACCACAGACTACAAGGATCGCCACTATGATAGCGATCACAATGATATTTCCCAAAATAGGCGGCATATGTTCACCTCCTGCATTCTACCGTAAATTACACAATTGTGCAGGGATGCTCTCCTTCCCTGCACAACCATTATACACCAATATCTCTGAAAACCCGATTATGCGTTTGCTTTTACAGCATTCAGGTTCTTGTCTGCTTCGGTTGCCTGATATCCCTTGCGGAACAGCAGATAAAGCAGTGCTGCCAGGAAGATCGCTCCCACAACGGTTCCGATGCCGAAAGCAACTTCACCAACGAAGAGACCGCCCAGCTGATATACGATCAGAGCCAGTACATAAGCCCAACCGGTCATATAGCCGATGGCTGCCCAGGTCCACTTTGCATTATTCATTTCACGCTTGATAGCACCGATGGCTGCGAAGCAAGGAGCACACAGCAGGTTAAAGATCATGAAAGAGAATGCAGCGATGGGTGTATAATCTTCAGCCACACGAGGCCAGATTCCTTCACCTTCTTCCCCCAGTTCTTCTTCACTGTCATCATAATTGTAGAGGACACCAAAGGTACCGACTACTTCTTCCTTTGCAACCAGACCGGTTACGGTTGCTACAGTGGGTTTCCAGTTACCGAAACCAAGGGGCTTAAATACGAAGGAAACACCGTTACCAACACTTGCCAGCAGGGAAGCGTCCATTGCATTTACATCCTCTGCAGGAACATCCATCCTGTCAGCCAGTTCATTGATATAACTTTCGGTTACAATGCTCTCATCCTCAAACAGATTATCTACCAGACCAAAATGTCCGTTAACAGTGCCGAAGGCGGATAAGAACCAGATAATAACCGAGGAGATAACGATAACGGATCCGGCTCTCTTAATGAAGGACCAGCCACGCTCCCAGGTAGCGCGAAGAACGCCGCTGACGGAGGGAATATGATATGCGGGAAGCTCCATTACGAAAGGAGCAGGGATTCCTGCGAATGCCTTGAACTTCTTCAGGATGATACCGGACAGAACAATGGAGCCGATACCAATAAAGTATGCGCTTGCTGCGATCCAGGGTGAACCACCGAATACGGCACCGGCGATCAGGCCGATGATGGGCAGCTTCGCACCACAAGGCATAAATGTGGTAGTCATAAGAGTCATCTTACGATCACGCTCGTTCTCGATGGTACGGGATGCCATAACACCGGGAACACCACAGCCGGTAGCAACCAGGCAGGGGATGAATGCCTTACCGGACAGACCAAACTGACGGAAGATACGATCCATAACGAATGCAACACGGGCCATATATCCGATATCCTCTAAGATTGCCAGTAACAGGAACAGAACCAGCATCTGCGGTACGAAACCGATAACTGCACCAACGCCGGCTACGATACCGTCCTGGATCAGACCATAAAGGACAGATCCTTCAACAACGCCGAATACCCCAAGCAGTGCATCAAAGAAGCCGGGTACCCACTCACCAAAGATCACGTCATTGGTAAAGTCAGTTGCGGCAGTACCGATGGATACACTCCATCCGCCCATAGCGATGGCATAGATCAGGAACATTACAACTGCGAAGATGGGAAGACCCAGCACACGGTTGGTAACGATGCGGTCGATCTTATCGGATACGGAAAGCTCGCCCTTTGCGCGGCCTTTCTTTACTGCCTTTGCAGTTACGCCTGTAATGTAGTTATATCTCTCATTGGTGATGATGGATTCTGAATCATCATCCATGGACTTTTCTGTTTCTGCGATTACCTTCTCGATCTGGTCCTTCTGACTTGAAGAAAGATTCAGACCTTCAATAGCCTTCTCGTCACGCTCAAAAGCTTTGATGGCATTGAACCGAAGGAACTTGCTGTCGCTTGCGCTGCCGATGATCTCTGCGATCTTATCAACAGCTGCCTTTACATTTCCGGAAAGAACTTCTCTGGACTGAGAAGTCTTGCCTGCCTTTGCAGCATCCACTGCCCTTTTGATCAGTGCGTCGGTTCCTTCACCCTTCAGTGCGGATAACTCAACCACTTCACATCCAAGTGCTTCGGACAATGCCTTAACATTTACGGTATCTCCGTTCTTACGGACCAGATCCATCATGTTAAGAGCTACCACCATGGGGATGTTCAGCTCAAGGAGCTGCGTAGTCAGATAAAGGTTACGCTCAATATTTGTACCATCTACGATATTGATGATGGCATCGGGTTTCTCTGTTACCAGATAAGTACGAGAAACCACTTCCTCTAATGTATAAGGTGAAAGAGAATAGATACCGGGAAGATCCTGGATCACAACATCCTTGTACTCAGCTCCCTTTAACTTACCCTCTTTTTTTTCTACAGTAACACCGGGCCAGTTACCTACATACTGTCTGCTACCTGTCAGATCATTAAACAAAGTAGTCTTACCGCTGTTAGGATTACCGGCTAAAGCAATCTTGATTCCCATTTAAGCCTCCTATTTTTTCCATTGCATACAAATAAAATCTTACTCAACCTCGACAAACTCAGCGTCAGCTTTACGCACGGTCAGTTCATAGCCACGTACGGTCAACTCGATGGGGTCTCCCAGCGGAGCAACCTTACGAACATAAACCTCAGCGCCTTTGGTAAGACCCATATCCATGATTCTGCGTCTGGTAGGACCTTCCCCGTGCAATTTCTTTACTGTTGCAGTCTGTCCAATTTCAACATCTCTTAATGTCTTCATTGAAAGCCTCCCTTTCTCAACATTTTTAAATATAGATGCGGTTAGCAAGATTTCTGTCCAATGCGATTCTGCTGTCTTTTACATTGACGATTAGATTTCCGCCATTCTTATTCACGATGGAAATCTCTTCACCGACCACGAACCCAAGCTCTGCAAGGTGCAGTTTTACTTCGTCGTTTCCACTGATTTTTTGGATCACAACCATCTGACCAACATCTGACAAACTTAATGGCATCATATCCACCTCTCTCCAACCTTTTCTACAGATTATTCGTATAAAACCGGAGACAATTTCCCCTATCTTAGGTTTTATACAACTAACCTTAGTTAATTTAATCTAACTAACTAATTTTGTCAATATGCTTTTTTTATAAAAATTTAATAATTCCTGAGAATCCTTCTCCATCTGTCGTTTTTCCATAAAAAAATCGGTCCGATCTGTAATGATCGAACCGATTTCCTTCTTAAATCTTTTTTACAATTGCACGCAAACTCCGCAAACAGATCAGATTGTAAATTTCTTTACGATCTCCTCCAGCGAATCTGCATCTTCCACATTCTGCTGGATCTTTCTGCGTGCTTCATCCAGAGCCGTAACGGTATCCGTACTCTTATCCGCGATATCCACTACATCTTCCGCAGACTGATGCGCCACATCATTGATAGACTCCATTGCCACATTCATGTCATTGGATGCCGTCTTAAATCCGTCAATGGAATGTGCCACGGTATCCATGGTAACGTTCATGCGATCCGCCTGCTCTTCGTATGTAACACAAGCATCCAGGAACTTCTTATAATCGTTTACAACCTTCTCATCTACGAAGGTCAATACTTCCGTCAGGCACTTCTGCAGATCTCCCACAGAATCCTTTACCAGCTGTACCGCATCGGAAATCTTGGATACGGAATCCTGGGACTGTGTAGCCAGCTGACCGATCTCTTCTGCCACAACCGCAAAGCCTCGTCCCACTTCTCCGGCTCTGGCCGCCTCAATGGAAGCATTCAGAGACAATAAGGTGGTCTGGGAAGCAATATCGGTAATGGTCTGGGTAAGATTGTTGATCTCATCCACGGAGCGGGACTTCTCGATGGCCTGATCGGCAGCATCCTTTACACGATTGTAAATGCGAGTGGTCTCATCGGAATTCTCCTGGGTCTCACTGGCAATCTCATTGGATTTGGCACTGATCTCCGTCGCCAGGTTCTTGCCGTCCAGAGCCTTGTTATAAATCTCTTCCATATCATTGTTCATGGCAGTGATCTTGCCAAGAACCTCATGGATCGTTGCAGAAGTCTCTTCCATACTGGAAGCAAGCTGTTCTGCCGTAGCGGAATTCTCATTGGTCGCCGTAGCAACCAGATCTGTCCGGGAGTGGATCTCCGTCGCGCTGGTCTTCATATTCCCGGAAACGTTGTCCAGTCTGTGGATGATCTCTACCAGATTGCCTCGCAGTTCTTCTACGCCTGCGCTGATCAGACCCACTTCGTCCCGTCTTGCACTAAGTTCATCCTGATTATCTGCCTTCCGCAGATCCAGTGTAGACATCACATTGATGTTTTCCGTCAGATCTTTCAGCGGCTTTACCATTTTTCGTCCGAAGAACGAAACAAAAACAGAATTAATGGCTCCCGCGATCAACGCGCCCTTTACAAAGGTAAGCGCTACCGCTCCACCACTCGGAAGATAACTTGAAACCAGCAAGCTGGTAACAAGTGCTGCATTACACACCGACATGACCGCGATCATAATGATCTTAAAAAAGATCGACGAAGTGTAATTGACTTTTTTCTCATTCATTCTAAAATCCCTCTCAACCTCTCAGATTGGGACAAGCCATAGGCCTGTCTCTTTTTTC
>JAIKYN010000137.1 GCA_024683155.1 Lachnospiraceae bacterium
TTAAAGGTTATAAGGATCGTTATCTTTCCCAACGGGATTCCGTATTCAGACTGCATCCGGACAAATAACAGGGGAACAAAATTATTTACGATCGCCTGTACCACATATCCTAAATACGCAGCTTTGATGGTTGTTTTATACTGTTCTTTCAACTCCATGCTCTCCTTGTTTAACTCTTACTCAAAGTACTTTTACGCATATATATTACATTGTGAAGTATTCTCAGACTCAACTGTTTTTTTGCGGATTTTTGACGTTTTTTTGTCTTGCGTTGTCCATGCATAAAAAAGGGCCTGCTTTAACAGCAGGCCCAATTCCACGTTTCACATAAAAATGAATATTTCGTTTTTCAAAATAGGGCGTGACGGTTTCCCACACTGTTACCTCCGGATGCATTTTTTCTATTGCACACCAGGCTGCATAACCGATTCCTTTGCTGTGTGCTTCCGGGGAGACAAACAAAAGATCCAGATCTCCTTTATTTCCGTGAACATTGATCACTGCGCCACCGGCTACAACATCATTACAGATGATCCTGTATGCTTCACCGGCATCGATGGATTTCTCTATGGTATCTGTCCTTATCTGCTTATCTCAGATCATATTCCAGACGTACCGTTATGGTCGCTGTCTTATTTCGGGATCCGGTATCAAAAGCTCCATCATAGGAATAGCTGCTGGTACCTGAATTTTTGGCTGTGATCTGGAAAACTCCAAGGCTGGAATTCTTCAGTTTTCCCAGCTTTGCATCTGTATTTTTTGCAACGATATCAATCCTTGCCTTGGCATTCTGTGAGGCCTTATCGATCAGATCCAGTTTTAAGGCATCCAAATCTGAATAATAATATTCGGGAGCATCCGAAGTAAGCTCAATCCCCCTGTCCAGCAAGCTGGATATTTCTCTTGAGATTTTTTCAACATTATCCAAATTGGAAGAAGTTACGGCAACACTCTGGGTCAACTGATATCCTTCCGGCTCGGAACCTTTGTAATTACCGTTCTCATCATAGATATCCCTGTAGGTTCTGCTGATATCTACCGAATTAAACACTACCTCATCATCTGAAATATGATTGTCGGACAGATATTTTTTTACCTGCTCCGCATCCATCTTGATCTTTTCGTATGCTTCCTGAGAAGTATCCGCAACTGCAGAAAATGCCCCTCGCCAGATGATTATATCCGACTCAAAATCAACACTGGCACTTCCCGTTGCAGTAATCACATGGCTGCTTTCGGACCGGAAATGTGCTAATCCAAAGGCAAGTGCCAGACAACTGATCACGATACACGCTCCTATAATAAATGCATTGATCCACCCATTCGTTTTGTTATTCATGTTTTCTTTCCCTCTTTCTATGTTTCTATTAATGATCTTATCATTCATTTTCACCTTTTTACAGCCTTTGTATACTGTTTTTTTGTGATCTGCCCCTTTTCCAGAAGCTGCTTCAGTTCATCCTTTCCCAATTTGGCAAGAATCGGTTTCCTTGTTATTTCCAACGTATCTCCGTCCTTACTGATCGCATCGTAATTCTTTTTCTATTTGATCCGCCTTCCTTTGCCTGCTCTTGATCAATTTGATTTTACCGGGTGTAGCTTAAAATAACCTTGAAAAAAGTAGCCGGATATCAGTCTGCCGATTTCCGCCACGATCACCGCACCGAAAAAGTCCAGGATAACATGCTGTTTAATAAAAACCGTACTCAGAAATACCAGAATACTCATTCCGATCATCCCCATCCTGAATTTTTTGGTATGACTCTTCATCTCCAATGCAGCCTTCATGCAAATATAACTTTCAAGACAGTGAATGGAGGGAAAAAGATTCGTTGGCGGATCGATCCGATACAATACCTCCACCATGCGACTAAGCAGATCGTTACCGATGATTTCTTCTCTCAACATGGTTGTCGGAAAAAATATAAACAGCATTCCGATCATTATTTTTGACAGGATTTCGCCACCCATCACTGTATGGCAGTACTCCCTGCCATTCCTTGCTATGGCCATATACCCTACGATCCATTGAATATATGCAAGAACGTAAGGAATGATAAAAGCAGAAAGAAACGGGATCTGATAATCAATATATCCTTTTTCTCTTCCGGCACATACCTCCTCTCCTTTTTCACAGGAATGATTGGATATTTTTCCTACCAGAAGCGCTCCCACCTCCATCTGGATCACATCCCCCAGATTCAGATTATTCAGCACCGTATATTCCCGACTGTTTTGAATAAAAACCCGATTCTTTTCATGAACTTCAGTTTCTTTCTAAGAAATGATATATATACTTCCAGGCTGTTATAGTCCCCGGAATCATCAACCCCCCATACCTTCGTGATGATCGTGTCTCTGGGCAGGATCTGTCCTTTGTTGACCATAAGGCATTCCAACAGCTGATATTCCGTTTTTGAAAGCTTGATGGCTCTTGCTCCTTGTTTTAACCGAAAGGTAGAAGCATCTAATTCTATATCGTAAGTCGACAGAATATTTCCTTTTATATCCGTAGTATTTCTGATCCTCGCCCGGATCCTGGCAAGAAGTTCACCGGCATCAAACGGTTTTGTCAAATAATCATCGGCTCCCAGATCCAGTCCCTGGATCTTATCCTCGATCTGTGATTTCGCCGTAAGCATGATCACCTGGGTGTCAATCCCTTCGGACCTGACTTTTTTTACAATATCGAATCCGCTTATCCCCGGTAACATGACATCCAGCAGGATAAGATCATAGACTCCGCTGAGAATGTAACTCAGTCCTTCTTCTCCATCGTAAACCGCATCGATCACATAGCCCTCATCTTTTAAGATCCCCGTGATCCCATCGGCTATTTCTTTTTCATCTTCCACAATAAGAACTCTCAAACAATGACCTCTCTTATTTCCGTTTCATACACTTTACAGCTTTCGCTGCAGGATACCCAGGATACGGTAAAAAATGGGTTCATTCCCCTTTATGACCACCGCGATGCAATTTTTCCCCCGGTTAAGACCATGGAAGAGCTTGCGTACCACCGACTCCCGCCCCGGTTCCTTTCCTCGCTTATCTCTGAGATATCCCTCGGGATCATAATAAAAGGTATCATCGATCAGCATAACGATCTTATCAAACTCTTTGCAGGTAGCCGCTTTGGCTTCGATCCGGGTGTCCTTGTCATAGGTTTCTGCCGGTAAAACCTTCGTACGGTCTCCCGGTTCCTTAACTTCACCCACCAGTTCCTTATCCCATATGTAAATGTAGCCCTGGTTTTCGAAATTGCCGATGATCGTTTCTGCCTCTGCCGCATCCTTTGCAAAGGCAAGGGATACGGAAGGATAATCGTATTTCCGGCCGGATCTGGATACACACATAAGGTTACTGATAAAGGAGGACAGCTCTCCGTTCAGACGGATCTTATTGGTAAGCTTATAACCAATAAAGCCTTCTGTGTTTTCGATCAGCTCGGCGCCTTCTCCTTCCCGTTCGGCAAGGGCTATGGTGTCTTCCTTATCATAGGCGATGATCACCGGGATCTGTTCGCTCTTTGCAAGGCGCAGAATATCTGCCAGAAGATTTTTATTCAGGCGATGCCCCTCATCTACCAGGATGGCCGCATAGGTTTCCTTTGGTTCAATGGAGTCTGTGGGCTCGCAATGGTAAAAGTCCACCCGTTTGAGCCGCTCATTTAACTGCTCCAGCTCCTGTTCATAAGAGCCCAGATGCAGGACGCAAACCCTCTCCGACTCCGAGAGCTCCATGGCTATGTCATACAGCAAAATGGTCTTTCCCGTTCCGGGAAGTCCTGTAAATCCATGGATGGAAAATTGCCGTTTTACCACCTGTCGCTTTTCCAGCACATCCCGCAGGATCTGCCGCTTGATATCTCTCTGACCGGATGTAAGGAAATAATCTCTTCGCAGAAAGCGATTGGGGTCTGTAAGAGGGGAAATGAGGAACTTCTCTTCACTGAACAGCACTTCAATATCCCCGTCATAACAAAGGGTCTGTTTTTCCAGCAGTGCCCCTAATTCCTCAGCATCCGTATCGATCAGCCTCTCTCCGCCGGATAAA
>JAIKYN010000205.1 GCA_024683155.1 Lachnospiraceae bacterium
AAAAAGAACATGCTTGCATCATAGGTTCTGTGCCGACTGTTTCACCTTCCGCAGGGCAAAATCCAGCGGCTTAAAAAGCACCAGACATAAGATGAAATTACTGATCCCGTGAAGGATATCGTATGGGATCCCTGCCACCCACCAGGTAAACTGCGTCACGATGCCTCCGATGAAAAAATAGGGAATGCTGCACAGCGCCCCGAAAAACAATCCGTAAAATGCCGACAGAAAGCTGTAGAACCAGTAGGAAGCATGCTTTCTGGTAAGGTCCACGATAAGGATCAGAAGGGGCCAGATATACAGATACATGATATTCCAGGTATTGATCCCCCATACCAGAGTCTCCACCCCGGTAAAGGCAATGGCTACAAGGATCACCTTTTTCCCGAAATGATAAGCAAAGAGAATGAACAGCAGGGTTACGATCTCCACATTGGGGATAAATTCCAGGCTTCGTTTGGCCACCTCGATAATGGCCAGCATCATGGCGAGGCTGGCGATCTCATATACATTTTTCTTCATACAGCCTCCTTTCCATGAATACAAAAGGCAGAAGACGACTTACGAAAAGCCGCCTGCTGCCTTACATTTCCCTGAATGCTACGATTACTGGGCTGAATAAACCTCATAAGCGAAGGTAAAGGTATCTCCGTCTGCAACCGGCTGCTGGTCTGCGCCGTACATACCGTACTCGCCGTTCACATAGATGGACCAGTAAGCACCGTCGGTGTTGTAATCTGCGGTAATGCCGTTAATGGATTCGATGTAAAGACCGTAATCTCCGTCCGAACCGGTGTATGCAAAATCCTGGGAAGCTGCCAGTTCATCCATAAGGCCTCTTAAGAATTCCTGGTCAGTCTTGCCGGTGTAAGAGGTTACGTTACCGTCTTTATCCTTTACTTCTACGGTGTAAGCCTTGGTTCCTTCCTGGGCCTTGGGTGCGTTTACCTTGTAGATGCCGAAGAGGATCGCGATCACTGCGATCACTGCTACGATTCCGATGATGATCTTTGTTGACTTTTTCATAGTATCTCCTTTATGTGTAAGAAATCATTTCCGGCGTTTTCCGCTTTTCCCATACGAATACCGGCACCTTCAGGCAAATAAAAAACCTCTGCCCGGCTACGAGCAAAGGTTTTTGGTCACACAAATAAGAGCATAGAGATAAGCTTCCCTATGTTTCATCCATGCAGCCAGGCACTCGTGGCTATCGCACAACCATCGGGCAGGTCTCCTGGCTTAGCAGTTAGCGCCGCAGGCTTGTCTTCCCGAAGAGGATCCTTCAGTGACCTAAAACAGCCCGGCAACCGCATCACAGTGACGAGTTCGTACAGGATTTCCACCTGTTTCCCTTTTCACCGGATCGAGAGGGTGTATGCTGCATATCCCAGCCCCCGTCTCATCCGACACCTGATGTCTTCTGTATTGGGTTCGGCAATGGAAAATCGCCGTCCCATATTATAGCGTCTATTGAAACACAGGTCAATTCTTTACTTTGGTATATATAAAATCGCAGACTCTGGCAGATTCTTCATCGGCCATTCCCCGGAAGGTAATGGGGATCATGGTCTTTGTCTTTCCGTCAGATTCCACCGTCTCCGCGCAGTTCATCACGCCCTCCGTAAGCGGCACGGTAAGCTCGTACAGATCTTCCTCCCCGTCATAATGCAGAGTGGCAGCGTATATACTCACATGGCGGCAGGTGATATGAATGCTCTTGCCGTTATCTTCCTTGCGGAAGAACACCGTAAGGAAATTCTCCTTTCCCTTCTCCACGGCCATACGATAGGTAAAGAAACCACCGGGAAGGGCCTGTCTGCTGGTGCCGTCATCGGTCACTGCCCGGGTATTCTTTTCTGCCATGGCATGCAGTGCATCGCTTTCATACTGGCCATAGCCGGGCTGCACCGTATCAATGACCCGGGCCTGTCCGGGAGCCTGCAGGATCTGCTCTCTCTCTTCCCGTGTCTTCACATACCAGTATATGCCGTATCTCTCGTGTACCTTCCGGAAGTGGGGCGCGAAGATCAGCCCGGTGTCCATCAGGGTAAAGGAGCGGCTCTCTCCGGCCTCTCCTGCCTTCAAAGGGGTCATATACTGATCAACATTTGCCTTAAAGCTCTCTAAGGATACGCCTTCCGGTAACGGGAGAATGTCGCTTTCTACAATGGCTCTGGCAGGAATGGATACCATAACGCCGGTAGTGGTGATCTCTTCGTCTTCGGTTCCAAGATCGGCGCTGAGAACGTAAGGCCCGTAGGTAAATGCCAGAGAACTGCCATCATCCGGTGCTTCTACGGCGCGGATACCTGCAGGAAGCATCAGAGTGATCTCATCGCCTCTTGCAAAAGGACCCGGAAGATACAGATATCCTTTCTCCTGTCCGGCACGGACCTCTTTCCCGTTTACGGTGATCCGGGGCTCTTCCCGGATCCATTGAGGAATACGGAAAGCCAGATCTGCCTTTGTCTGATCTCCGGATAAAGTATCCACCATAAAGGTCATCCCGGGATCTGCCGTCAGATCCCCCCGCAGCCTGAGTACCAGATTCTGCGCCTGCCAGGTAACATCGCAAGCCAGGTAAAGCTGCACCAGCAGAGTATTTTCCGAATGGTAGCAGATGCTGTCTCCCAGTTTGGTAAAGCTTTCCATACCGGAACCGGTACAGCACCAGAATTTGTTAAAGGGTTCTCCGTATACCTTAAAATACCCCGTTGCCATGGGGTGGAAATACATGGTCATGCCGGTATGGGGATCCTGACTGGCCAGCACATGATTTAAAAAGGCCTGCTCGTAATAATCCCCGTATTTCTTCTCTCCCGTGATCTCAAACAGATTCCGGGTGAGCTTTAACATATTGAAAACATTACAGCTTTCGTTGTTACAGTTGGTCCGCTCCTTATCCAGGATATGGTCTTCCCCGAAATGCTCCCACTCGCTGTTGGCACCGGTCACATAGGTATGGTTTTCCACCACCATGGTCCAGAACGCTTTTGCGATCTCCAGATAGTGAGTGGCATCCACCTTCTCTCCGTGCAGCACCCTGCCGTGCAGGGTATTATACCGGTTAAGACAACCGATGAACTTGGGGATGGTGGTATTGGCATGGAGATTGGTCAGTACATTCTTCCCGCCGGCATATACCTTCTCATACAATGCTTCCTGATCGAAACGGTGGGCTGCATCTGCATAACGCTCCTCCCCGGTCACCCGGTACAGATCGTAGAGACAATCGTTCATGCCGCCAAACTCGGTGGAAAGGACTTTCAGATTCGTGGCTTCATCCCAGCCCATGGTACGGTTACAGGTCCAGTCCCCCACACCTCTTGCCACCTGCAAAAGAGAGGGGATCCCCGTGAGCTCATAAGCCATCACCAGACCGGTCAGGATCTTATGCATGGTATACCAGGGGACCCAGGCTTCCGTAATGATATTGGTCCTGCCTTCTTCCACGTTATCAAACTGCTTCTCCACATTGGAAGGATCCACCATCGTGGCGCCGAAAATAAATCCCGGTTTTCCTTTGGAATGCGCCTGACATTCCAGAAGTCCTTCTCCCAGCTGCTCCAGCATCTCCTTCAGAAGCACTCTCTTTCCTTCTTCCGTATCGGGGCTGACATAAGCCTGGGCCGCTGCCGCAAGGTAATGTCCCAGGGTATGACCGCCAATGAGCATGCTTTCCCATCCCTCATAACGGGGAGCTTTTAAGGGCAGTCCTGCCGTTTCCCGAAAACCTGCCAGCAGACGGTCTGTGGAAAACGCCGTGAGATAGGCTGTTTCCTTATCCAGGGCATTCATCATAAATCCGTCCTTTAATGCCACATCCTGTATTCTAAAGCCTTCGTATGTTTTCATCATGGTCTCGACACCCTCCCCCTAATGATCCAACCTTATTCTAACAGTTCCCTCCCTCCTCTGACATAGACAGTCCTGTTTATTTCATGTATAATTAGGCAAAATGAAAGGGTATCCATATGAACGAGATCATCCTGTCTTCCAAAAGTACACGAAAAGTAACTTTAAGCAACCATAACTACAGTCACGAAGGAATCCTCCATCCGGACCGCACTCTTTCGGAGTACGATCTGTTATATATGCAAAACGGCAATTGGGATATCTATGAGGTGGACGAAGAAGGACAGGAAACCTGTTTCCATGTAGAACCCGGTCACGTCCTTTTACTGCGTCCCGGCTATCGCCACTACAGCAAACTGCCCTGTACCCCGGAAATGCGGAATATCTACGTGCATTTTGAGGTTTTACCGGAAGATGCAAGTGCCTCTCCCAGGGAAAATCCGCTGGTTCTCTCCCGTCTCACGGACTGCAGGGATAATTCCAGGATCCGTACCATCTTAGAGCAGATCGTGGAAACCTTCTATTCCGATGAATTAAATCACCGGGAGCTGATGCTGTGCTCTCTCCTTAGTCTGGCTCTGGCAGAGCTGGATCATACCTATCATCAGCAAAAAAGCGGAAGCGATGTAATGATCACGGAGATCATCCATCGCTTCCACTGTGATTATGATATATTCTATTCTCCTCAGGAACTGGCCGATGACTACGGCGTGTCCGTAAGAACCATCTCCGGGCGGTTTAAGAAGGCCACCGGGGCTTCCATCCATCAGTATCAGATGAACCTGAAACTGACGCTGGCCTATGATGCCCTTCCCATGTTCGCCGGAAGAGGGCTGCGGGACATTGCCCGCAGCTATGGGTTCTATGATGAATTCCAGTTTTCCAAGCTGTTCAAGCGCAAGTTCGGGATCTCTCCCTCCCGGCGGATGAAAGAAGGAATTCACTGAAAGATCACCCGTTTTTTAATCTTTGACTGCCTGTCTTAATACCAGCACTGCACCCACCATCTGGAAGATGAGACCGAAGATCAGAATGGTAATGCAGGTTCTTGTAAGGGTCCCGAACAGGAAATTAAAGACCTGCACCATCTTATTGAAAAATTCCGTATCCCCGAACCTGGAAGCAATGGCGCCGGTTCCTACACAAAGGATCATCCAAAGTGCCCAGACCACCCAGAAAGCCGTTTTGCCCACTCTGGAATAAACAGATCCCATGAAGCAGATAAAACTGGTCAGGGTAAAGCATCCAAGGAGGATCACTGCCCAAAAGAAGGGATTTCCCATTTCCAGTGCCAGGGATACTGTTGCCGTCCCGTACATTCTCTGAAAGATGGCGGTTTCTATGATGGACACCAGTAACACCAGCAGCATGGCGGTCACATAGACCAGAAAATAGGAAAGATTTCCGAATACCAGGAACTTTCTTCGGGTGTAGTTACAACGAAGGGCCCGGTCAAAGGAATTGGAGTAATCCATCATCCCCAGAAACAGTGACATCATCAAAAGGACCATGGGCGCCAGGATAAATCCCAGATATGCACCTTCTTTCGCAAGTCCCGTAAAATAATCCATGATCGCACCGGCAATGGCACCGCCTGCGGCAACTGCCCAGGAAAGGATGGCCATATCCTTGTGCAGATAAATATTTTTCTTAATATCACTCATGAGCGCACCTCGAAATTCATGATCGTCTTATACAGCGGGATGGCACTGATGGCCAGCAGAACCAGTCCTGCCACTAACAGGACGGGCATGTTCAGTGACGGAAAATCAAAAGCACCTGAACCCACCGAACGGCCGCCAAAAAATGCGCCTGCAAATGCGATCATAATGACAAAGATAATGTATGCCGTCCGGCCGAATTTGTTGGTCAGGATGGATAACAGATTTCCCGCAGCGGCTCCCATATAGAAGATCCCAAGATAGGTCATGGCTTTGGCAGGCGTCACTTCCAGTTTCATGATATAACCATACAAAACAGTTACCAGCAGATAAAAGATCGGATATACGATCTCCTGCAGCAGCTGGCATCTTGCCACATCACGGCGAAGGATCCCGCCGCTGATCATCATGGCATAGCGCTTAGCAAAGGACTGGATCACATCGGACATCATCACCAGTGTAACCATGAACAGGATAAAGCTCATGACCAGAGGTCCCAGTCCCGTCTCTGCAAATATGCTTTCCGGCAGTAGCAGCCAGAAATAGGCTGAAAGAAGGATCAACATAATAAAAAGCGTTAACAGATTGATACGTTCTTCTCGTTCAAAAAATCGAATTCCCCGGATCATGCCGTTACCTCCTCCCCGCATACTGCCAGGAATACTTCCTGTAAGGACATGGGTGAAACCGTTACTTCTTCCGGTGCTCTCAGTTCCTCGCCGGGACGCAGGATCACTGCCACACGCTTAGTATTGCCAAGGCGTTCTTCTCTGTGACGGTCCTTGCCGCAGGTAACCTGATCCACCAGTTCTGCCGCACCGCTGACCATGACCACCCGGGACAGCAGCTGCTGTGTATTCTCATTGGTATAGATCTCACCGTTACGAACGATGATGGTATCTTCAAAGAGATTGGCAGCTTCTTCGATGATATGGGTGGAAATAATGAAGGTACGATGTGTCTCCTCATAATCTGCCAGAAGCAGCTTATAGAACTGATCTCTTGCTACGATATCCAGGCCTGCCACCGGCTCATCCATAAAGGTAAACTCTGCGCGGCTTGCCAGAGCGATGATGATGGTAACCATGCTCAGCATACCTTTGCTCAGCTTATTGACTTTCTTCTTAGGCTCCAGCTTGAAGGTCTTCACCAGTCTGGCAGCATACTCCTTATCCCAGTT
>JAIKYN010000290.1 GCA_024683155.1 Lachnospiraceae bacterium
CGTAACCCGGGCCTCATTTTCAGGGGTGATCCCAAGGACCTTACTTGCCTGTAAATAGGCGTTAAACAGGTCCGTTAATAACTCATTGTCCATGGTAGGCGCCGGGCAAACGCTGCCCTGTGTTCCGTCTGCCATGATGTAGGTATTTTCCGGAGATACTGACGGGCATGTCATAAAATAGCCATCATGCTCTACCAGGAAGTCCAGGTAGAATTCCACCGCTTTCTGAAGAATGGGATAGCCCTGCTCCTTCAGCCATTTACGATCCAGCGTGTATTCATAGTGACTCCAGATATGGGTGCACAGCCAGGCCGGAGACATCACCCAGTAGGAACCGGGGATCCAGATGTCCTGAGGCGCCGTGTCTGCCCAAATATCCGTATTGTGATGGGCACAGAAGCCGCCGCAGTCGTACATCTCCCGGGCAGTAACACCACCGTTTACGCACATTTTATCCAGCAGATCAAACAGCGGCTGGGTGCATTCCGACAAACCGCAGGCTTCTGCCGGCCAGTAATTCATCTCCGTATTGATGTTAATGGTATATTTAGAGTCCCAGGCGGGACGCATATCTTCGTTCCAGATGCCCTGAAGGGTAGCAGGAAGGGTTCCCGCTCTGCTGCAGGAGATCAGAAGGTAACGGCCATAATCAAAGTACAGGGAAAGCAAAGATGCGTCCTCGTTTCCCTCTGCAAACCGGCGGATCCGCTCATCCGTCGGCAGATACTGCGGATGATCAGATTCACAGGATCCAACACTGATTTGTCCTTCGCAATCATTATTCTTATTTGCAGAAAGACTATCTGCACGCAGTGCATCTCGATGATCTCCCAGGGAAAAAGATACCTTCCCGGACAGCCTGGTAAAATCCTTCACGTGATCCCGAAGGATCTGCTCATCGCCTTTATCTGCTGCAGCTTGTAACTGCTTTGCTGCCACTTCCTTTAAGTGGGCATACTCTTCTTTCCGGTCCGTATCTTCGCAGCCCAGTTTCTTCCAGGTAACGCCATCTACCAGTTTTCCTTCCGGAATCCGGATGCCGTATCGATACGTAGTAGTAACCGCCAGATATAAAGTCACTTCCGTGGCATCCTCCACCACCAGATATTCTCCGGAGATATGAACGCTTCCATCTTCGGCATCTGCTGCCAGAGCCACCAGAAAACGGATACCGCCATCTCCCAAACCGCCTTGCATGAAAGTTGCGGGGAGCATTACATCTCTCGTGCCATCCGTTGTTCCCACATTCGCAGTGGGTTCCGCATCTTCGGTAGCGCAGCGCCAAATCTCCAGCGGTCCTACTTCATCATAAAAGCGGTCACGTTCCAGACGGGTCGTAAAAGAGACACCTCTGTCACTTTTTAGATGCATTACCAGTACCTGATCCGGTTCCGATACAAAGGTTGTACGAGTAAACCTACGGCCTGCCTGTTCATAGGAAACCTTGCAGATCCCTTTGGAAAGATCCAGGCTTCGCTGATAGTCCGTTACTTCTCCGGTAATGGGGATTCCGTCTTTTAAGAACGAAATGTTCAAATTCCCCAAAGTCTGATAAGGCCGTTCACTTTCGGGGATCCCGGAGAAAGCGGTCTTAAGCAGTTCTTCTGCCTGGGGGATCTGTCCGGAAAAGATCAGTTCCCGTACTTTGGACAGGTTCTTTTTTGCATCGGGATTGATCCGGTGAATGGGCCTGCCATACCAGATACTATCCTCGTTTAACGCAATTCGTTCGGTATCGGTCTTACCAAATACCATGCCGCCGATGCGGCCGTTTCCCACCGGAAGGGCTTCCGACCACTTCGCAGCGGGTTTGTTATACCATAATGTGCTCATATTATTCTGACACTCCTGTCGTTAATCGCACACTTATTTCTGTTTTATTTCTGTTTTGATTCTGTGCAAAACCAGGTTCTGATATCCGGCTTCACACTTTTTACATCCTATAGACCATTCTTCGAAATTTACATCGTATAGACGGCTCTACGCCAATTACATTCCCGCGATAAGGAGTCGTCCTTCCCTTGCATTGACAGGAGTCGTCTCTTCCAGAGACATCTGCACATAGGGCTTGTCTTTCTTTACATTCTCCATGATCTCAGTGTAGTCCATCAGACCTTTTCCAAGCTGTGCAGGAACCACCTTGCCGTCCTTTACCTCATAGTCTTTGATATGAAGAACCGCCACATCTTTCCATAACAGTTCGATGGCTTCATGGATGATCTGCGGTGCTCTCTCGTAGTTCACATCTCCGATGAGATTAACGGGATCGAAGATGATCTGCAGGTTGGGAGAATCAATGGCATCCAGCACCTTGCGGGCTCTCTCCGGCGTATTGACGCAGTGACGCCATACGGGCTCAATGGCAAAGATCACGCCCATCTTCTCTGCATCGGCAATTACCGGCTTTAAGTTCTCGATGAACTTCCGGAGAGTTTCCTCCGTATAGCTTTCATCGCAGGGCTTGTATTCACGGTTGGGGCAGCCGGTTTCCGTACCGACTACGCCGCCTCCGAGCATGGATGCGAAGCGGATATGTGCCCGGTATTTTGCCTGAACTGCTTTTAATTCTTCCGTATCCGGATTGAGCAGATTCAGATAGCAGCCAAGGACTGCCAGATCCAGACCTCTGTCATCCAGTTCTCTGCGGATCTTCTGTGCAAAGCCCGGCGTTAATGACGCATCTGTCACTTTTGCATCGGGATAGGCCTTGGAAAGCGCCAGGTGAATGCAGGAAAAGCCCTGTCCTTGAATAAAATCCAGTTTTTCTGTAAAGCTTCCGTCAATGGTATCGTGCAGACGGATTCCTATGTTCTTGGGAATTGTACTCATGATGCCTCCTTTTTTATACACACACATATTTATTATACCTTTGGGGTTACATCCAGTAAATGCG